>JAYGEV010000413.1:0-16165 GCA_046582225.1 Pseudomonadales bacterium | reverse complement strand
CGGCAACAGATTCACGTAGCGGGCACCCAGAATGCCTTCGGTGAGAATTTGTGCGCCGGTGTCCATCGTCAGACCCCCGGATAGACCATCGATCTCGATACTGACGATAGCCTCACCATACTCCATGTCGATGTCGATTCCGGCGACTCTTCCGATAGTCACCCCGGCCATGCTGACCTTCGCTCGTTTGCGCAATCCGGCAACATCGTCAAATCGGGCAAGCAACGTGTAGCTTGTCTGATCGCCAGACAGAGTGATCCCGCTAACCTTGACGGCCAGGAATATCAGCGCAAGAACTCCAGCCAGCACGAAGGCGCCCACGCTGATCTCTATGGTTCGCATATGCATCAGTTGAAGTCTCCATACATGCTCAGTGTCAGCAAGAAGTCCATGGCCAGTATCATCACAGACGACACAACGACGGTCCTCGTCGTGGCCAGGCCGATGCCTTCGGCCGTAGGTTCCGTATCGTACCCCTGAAACACCGCGATCCAGGTAATAACTACGGCAAAGGCGACGCTCTTCAACATGCCTTTGCCAACGTCATCCCACAATTCAACCGCATCCTGCATCCCCGACCAGAACCCACCGGGATCACCGCCAAGCCACTCGACCGCGACGATTGCGCCACCGTAGATGGCCACCACATTGAAGACCGCGGTAAGTAGCGGCAGGCTGATGATGCCCGCCCAGAGCCGCGGCGCTACTATGCGGCGCAGCGGATCGACCCCCATCATTTCCATGCTCGACAACTGTTCGGTGGTTTTCATCAGGCCGATCTCCGCGGTGATCGCGGATCCGGCCCGGCCAGCGAACAACAGCCCGGTGACGACTGGGCCGAGTTCGCGTAACAACACCAGAGCCAGGCCCAGGCCGACCAGATCTTCGCCACCGAATCGGGCGAGCTGGGTATGAAACTGCAGTGCGAGAACCGCGCCAATGCAGAAAGCCGACAACACGATAATGATCAGCGACAACACGCCCACGTGATAGATCTGCCGCAGCAGCAGATACACGTCGTCACGGCCCGGAACACCCCACAACGCGGTACCCCACATCACGCTGGCCCGACCAAGGCTCGCCAGGCGGTCCAGGGACTGGCCGCCAAGGCTGCGCAGGAATCGGATCATCCGCTCACGTCCCCGAGTATGTCGTAGAGAAAATCATCTGCAGGATAGTGAAACGGCACCGGTCCATCCGGCGATCCATGCATGAACTGGCGAATTCGCGAAGAGTCTTCGGATGCCAGGACGTCCGGCGCGCCTTCACCGATCACCTTGCCGTCGGCAATCACGTATATCTTATCCGCGATGCTGACCGTCTCATGAATATCATGTGAGACCAGCAGGCTGGTTGTGTTCAGCGCCTGGTTCAGGTTCTTGATCAGGCTTACCAGCACGCCCATGGCAATTGGATCCTGGCCGGTGAACGGCTCGTCATACATCAGCAGATCCGGGTCCAGCGCTATGGCGCGTGCAAGCGCAACCCGACGCGCCATCCCGCCCGAAAGCTGATTTGGCAAGAGGTCTCTGGCGCCGCGCAGGCCAACCGCGTTCAACTTGATCAGGACCAGGTCGCGAATACTGTCCTCGGCAAGTTCGGTGTGTACCCGCAACGGAAAAGCGACGTTGTCGAAAACACTCAGATCAGTAAACAGGGCCGAGGATTGAAACATCATGCCCATGTTCTTGCGAAGCTCGAACAGCTCCTTCCTGGCGAGGTTGCAGACATCCGACCCCCCGACCAGAACGACCCCGCGGTCCGGCTTTACCTGCCCGCCGATGATGCGCAGCAGCGTGGTCTTGCCGGTTCCGCTGGGCCCCATGATCGCAGTGATCTGCCCCCGCGGTATCGTCATATTGATGCCATCGAAGATCACGCGCTCGCCGAGCACATAGTAAAGATCTCGAATCTCGATCAGATTGTCGGCGGAACTGTCCATTGCGTTCTATATCGGCACGCCGGAAGGTCATTCCAGGAACCACGCCAAAAAAACGCCGCAACTATAACATCGGGCGTCATGTTGGCTGAACGTCTCGATCCGACTAAAGTGATTGACTTGACCATGCACATCGACAATCTGCCCGGACCCTGACCATGGGGATTTCCGTGTTAGCGCTCATCGCGGGCTTCATCACGCTGGTGTGGGGCGCAGATCGATTCCTGTCGGGCGCTGCGAGTACCGCAGGTCACCTGGGCGTGTCGAAGATGCTCATCGGGTTGACCGTGGTGTCGTTAGGTACTTCGGCTCCGGAAATTCTCGTCGCCCTGGCCGCCTCAATCGAAAACACACCACTGCTCGCGGTCGGTAACGCAATCGGTTCGAACATCGCCAATATCGGGCTCGTTCTCGGCGTAACAGCGCTGATCGCACCACTGCCATTCTCAGAAAGCGTGCTGCGCGCGGAGTTGCCGTGGCTGCTCATGGCCACGTTGCTCGCCCTTGTCGTGTTGTTCGATCTCGAGCTTTCCCAGATCGATGGCCTGCTGCTGCTTTCCGGGCTCGGGTTGATCCTGTTCCGCCTCATCCGCAACCAGAAAGCTGCCGGCACCGACATCCCCGAAATGATCTCAGAGGAGCTGGAGGAATTCCCGCAGATGACCCCGGGCAAAGCGCTCTCGTGGTTGCTGGTCGGCTTGGTCGTTCTCCTTTCAAGCGCCGAACTGCTGGTGTGGGCAGCAACCAGCATCGCGGAACAACTCGGCGTCGACGACATGATCATCGGGCTGACCGTGGTTGCGATCGGCACCAGCCTGCCGGAACTCGCTGCGACCGTGGGCTCAGCGATCAAGGGTCATTCCGACATCGCGATCGGCAATGTGGTCGGCTCCAACATCATAAACATTCTGGCGGTACTCGCCGTGCCGGCGCTGATCAATCCCACCAGCATCGATACCGTTTCGCTGTGGAGGGACTGCGGGATGATGCTGGCGCTGACAATGCTGCTGGCGTTGTTTGCCTACGCGATCAAATCCCAGCCGGTCATTACCCGCTTCGAAGGCGCGGTAATGCTTTGCGCATGGATCGGCTATAACCTGTTGCTGGCACAACAGGTACATCTCGCCTGATGCAGGCCTGACGAAATCCCGATGGTACAGATCACACAGTTACCCGCCGACGTGCTTAGCCGCGCAGCAGGCATCGACATGGTCGTTTTCGACATAGACGGCGTGCTCACCGATGGCAGGCTGTACTACACCGACGACGGCCGCGAAATGAAAAGCTTTCACGTACACGATGGGTCCGCGATCAAACTTCTGCGCTCCCACGCGGTGGAGGTCGCGATCATCACCGGCCGCTCCTCCCCGATCGTCGCGCGTCGTGCCGAAGAACTCGGAATTCCCCACGTCTACCAGGACTCTGAGGACAAGACCCTTGCGTTGCGCAAACTGGTCAGCGCTACCGGTGTCGATGCCATGCGTATCGCCTACGTCGGTGATGACCTGCCCGATCTGGACGTGTTCAACAACGTTGGTATGGCGATCGGCGTAGCAGACGGACATCCCGCGACCCTGGCTGTCGCGCACTACGTAACGAGCGCTTCCGGCGGACAGGGCGTCGCCCGTGAACTGTGCCAGCTCATCCTTAGCGCCAAAGGTCTGTGGCCATACACGTGACCGAGCACGCGTCGTGACGAAGCCTGCCACCGTTACCGGCGGTTCGCGAGCCACACGCTGGTGGGCCGGGGCAGTCACCACCGCAGCCCTGGTCGTCGCGGCGCTGTTGCTGGTTGAACCGTTCGCCCCCACACCCGAACCATTGGAGTTGCCCGCGGAGTTGCTCGGTGAGCCTGATCTGTACATGGAGGACGCCATCATCACTCAATACCAGCCAGACGGCACCATGAAGTACCAGCTGGCCTCCCACCAGATCCGCCACTTCGAGCGCGACAACCTCACACGCCTGACGGCGCCGCGGCTGACGTTGCACAGCCAGACCCAGCCACCCTGGACGGTTGAATCCGACCACGGCTACGTTCGACGTCGCACTAACCACCTCGGAGACTCCGAGGAAACAGTTTTCCTGCGTCGCAATGTCAAGCTCGAGCAACGTTATGACGATGGTCGACACCTGCGGCTGGAATCTCCTTCTCTGTACATCTTCCCGGATGCCCAGTACGCCGAGACCGACCAAAATGTTATTGTTGACAGCGATATCAGCAGGACAAAGGGAGTGGGTTTGCAAGGTAACCTGCAGCACGGAGTGCTCAAACTATTCTCCTCGGAACAGCAACGGGTACACACGATCGTTCTGCCGGAGCAGTTCAAGTAGCGTGCTGCGCAAACACCCCATCGGCATCCTGTTTGGCGCCACCGCATTGTGTGCGAGCAGCGTGATTTTCGTACCCATTGCTGTAGCGCTGCCCGAAGATGCCGATCAACCGATCCACATCAGAGCCGACAACGCCGAAATCGATCAACAACAGGGCCTGGCGATCTACCGGGGTGAGGTTCGGGTCGAGCAGGGTACGTTGCGAGTCACAGCAGACGAAATGACCGTAGAGTACGTCGATCAGAAAGTCGTGCGCATTACCGCCAAAGGCAACCCCGCCCACTACCGCCAGCAAATCAAAGCCGGCCAGGAACAGGTCATCGCACACTCTTCGGTCATTATCTACTTCACCCAGGAAGAACGGCTGGATCTGATGGGGGATGCTTTGCTCATCCATGAGGGCAGTGAGATCACTGGTGATCTGATCAAGTACGACATTGTTGCAGGCAAGGTCGATGCGACCGCACAGAACGACGAGCAGATTCGAATGGTCCTTCAGCCGGCGGCAAGCAATACCACAAGCAACGATTCGGACGGCGGATAAGCCACTCTATGGCAACTCTACAAGCCCGCTCGCTACGAAAACAGTATCGCAACAAGGTGGCCGTCGAGGACGTCAGCGTAAGCGTAGCCAGCGGTGAAATTATCGGCCTGCTCGGTCCCAACGGCGCGGGCAAGACCACCTGCTTCTATATGATCGTAGGGCTGCTGCGCGCCGATGGTGGTGACATATTCCTGGACGACCGACGCCTTACCGAAACTCCTATGCACGTTCGCGCCCGGGCGGGCATTGGCTATCTGCCCCAGGAGGCCAGCGTTTTTCGCAAGCTCTCCGCCGAGAACAACCTGCGCGCGATCCTGGAACTGCGCCGCGACCTCAACCGGGCCAAGCAGAAAGAGCTGCTCGAGCAGCTGCTGGACGAATTTCATCTTGGCGGGGTTCGAGCTTCGCTGGGCGAGCGCCTCTCCGGAGGGGAACGGCGCCGACTCGAGATTGCCCGAGCGTTGGCGATGGAGCCGAGCTTCATGCTTCTCGACGAACCCTTCGCGGGCGTCGATCCAATTTCGGTGTCAGACATCAAGAATGAAATCCGCGATCTGGCCCGACGCAGCATCGGGGTGCTCATTACCGACCACAATGTCCGCGATACCCTCGACATTTGTGACAGAGCCTACATCGTCCATGAGGGACGCATCATTGCAGAAGGTGATTCTGCAGCCATACTTGCGAACGAGACGGTAAAGAACGTTTACCTCGGGGAAAGCTTTTCTCTATAGCCCTGCAGGCAGACCTGCTACAGGCAGCCTCCCCACCGATTGGGCACAGGAAGGACACAGGCTCAAACGAGCCGCCAGTTTGTATGAAGCAAACACTGTCGCTAAGGCTGGGACAGCAGCTGACCATGACCCCGCAACTGCAACAGGCTATACGCCTGCTGCAGTTGTCGTGTCTGGATCTGCAACAGGAAATCCAGGAAACCCTGGAGGTCAATCCCATGCTGGAGCTCGACGATGACGAGAGCTCGGCTGCGAGTGACGCAGAGCCACCATCCGATCCGTCCTCCGAGAACGTCGAATCCGAAGAACCACTCACCAGCGTGGATGCTGATCTGGCGCAACCCATTCCCGAAGAGCTGCCGGTGGATACCACCTGGGAAGAAATCTACCAACCCACCCCAGCGCCCACTGGCGGCGGCGGTGAGGGTGACGACTGGGATCGCGACGACCGCAACGCGAGTGGTGAGTCGCTACAGGACCATCTGCACTGGCAGTTGAACCTCACACCGATGTCCGACGTCGATCGCATAATCGCAACAGCGATCATCGATGCCATCGACACCGACGGGATGCTGACAATCGGCACCGATGACATCGTCGCCAGCCTGCAACGGCTGGTCGCTGAATCCGCAGAAATAGAGATTGAACTGGACGAAGTCGAAGCTGTGCTCAAGCGCATCCAGCAGTTCGACCCGATCGGCATCGGGGCGCGTGATCTCTCCGAGTGTCTTACCCTGCAGCTGCGCCACCTCTCTGAAGATACCGAATGGCGCAGCCAGGCGCTGGCGCTGGTCGGCGATCACCTCGACGTGCTCGCGGCCAGAGATTTCACAACGCTCAAACGCAAGACTCGGCTCAGCGAAGATGAGCTGGCAGCCGTGGTCGAACTCATCCAGTCGCTGAACCCTCGACCCGGCTCGACCATCGCCGTGGATGCAACCGAATACATCGCGCCCGACGTCATTGTTGCTAAGAAGAACGGCCGCTGGTCGGTGGAACTCAACCCGGAAACGACGCCGCGGCTGCGGATCAATGCCGGATACGCGGGACTGGTCAAACGAGCGGACAACAGCGCCGACAACACGTTCCTGCGTGACAACCTCCAGGAAGCGCGCTGGTTTTTGAAGAGCCTGCAGAGCCGCAACGAGACTCTGCTGAAAGTCGCCACGCGAATCGTCGAGCACCAGCGTGGATTCCTCGAGTACGGCGAAGAAGCCATGAAACCGCTGGTGCTGCACGACATCGCCGAAGCCGTAGAGATGCACGAATCGACGATCTCCCGTGTGACCAGCAGAAAGTACATGTACACACCGCGGGGAATATTCGAACTGAAATACTTCTTCTCCAGCCATATTTCGACCAGCACCGGGGGCGAGGTTTCGAGCACCGCGATACGCGCGCTGATCAAGAAGCTCACGATAGAAGAAAACCCTAAAAAACCGTTGAGCGACAACAAAATCGCAACGATACTGGGCGAGCAGAACATCAACGTCGCCAGGCGAACAGTGGCCAAGTATCGCGAATCGCTCGCCATTCCACCGTCGAACGAACGCAAACGTCTCGTCTGATCAGGCCCAGATAACTATGCAATACGAAATGGAGGCAGCATGCAGCTGAGCATTTCCGGACATCACATTGAAGTAACGAACGCCCTGAAGAGTTACGTAACCGACAAGCTGCAACGACTTGAACGCCACTTCGATCACATCACCAACGCCCACGTCGTCCTCAAAGTCGAAAAACTCAGGCAGCACGCCGAAGCCACCATCCATGTCAGTGGAGCGGAGATATTCGCAGAGTCTGTGGGTGACGATTTATATGCCGCGATCGACAAACTGACCGACAAGCTCGATCGACAGATTCTCAAGCGCAAAGAGAAACTGCAGGATCACCATCACCAGCGAGGAAGATGAGTTTCGCCGATGGCAAACATCACCGGCATACTGAGCAAAGAGTGCACTCGGGCGTTGGTCGACGCTCACTCGCGCAAGCGCGCAATCGAAGCCGCCGCGGAGCTGTTGGCGGCCAATCACCCTGAGCTGTCAGCGCGCAAACTGTTTGACGAACTCATGGCAAGGGAACGACTGGGCAGCACCGGTCTGGGCGAAGGTGTGGCGATTCCCCATTGCCGCATTCCCTGCAAGCGCGCGATGGGCGCGTTTCTACAGCTTAGCAAGGGAATCGACTACGAGGCGGTGGACGCCCAAAAGGTAGATCTGCTATTTACGTTCGTCGTTCCATTAGAAGAAACCACCGCACATCTGGAGTTGCTCGCAAGCCTCGCCCGCATGTTCAACAATTCGGAAAACCGCAAACGCCTGCGCAGCTGCGGCTCGGACGGCGAGCTTTACGAACAGCTGGTGGGGTTGTTCAGCAGCGAGGCGGCATGAAACTCACCATCATCAGCGGGCGTTCCGGGTCGGGCAAGAGTACGGCGCTGCGGGCGTTGGAGGACGCCGGTTTCAACTGCATAGACAACTTTCCGGTCAGCCTGCTGCCGTCGCTGGTAGAAAATGCCCGAAACAGTGCCCGCGCGCGCGGCCCGGACAGCCTCAACGAATCCAACATCGCGGTTTGCATTGATGCGCGCAACACCGATCTCGAGCGGTTCTCGCAGATTCTGAACTCACTGGATCGCACCAATCTGGATTGCGAGGTGATCTATCTGGATGCGCTGAGCGCGACTCTGGTGAAACGTTTCAGTGAGACGCGTCGGCGTCATCCGTTGACCAGTGCCAGTACCGATCTGTTGCAGGCCATCGAGACCGAAAAAGGCCTGCTCGATAGGATTGCGGATCTTGCGAATCTCACCATCGATACCACGCTGCTGCGCGGTAGCGAGCTAACCGAGCTGATCAGGACCCGGTTGGTGGCCAGCAGCGAACAGAGTTTATCGCTGCTGTTCCGCTCGTTTGGCTTCAAGTTTGGGGTGCCGGTGGACGCCGACATGGTGTTCGATATTCGCTGCCTGCCAAACCCTCACTGGGTAGAGGAATTGCGGCCCCTTACCGGGCTGGACGCGAAAGTCGAGACCTACCTCCAGGCGCAACCTGATGTCGGCACGATGTTCGACGACGTCTGCGCATTCCTGGACCGTTGGATTCCAAAATTCGAAGAAGACAATCGAACCTATATGACGATCGCGATTGGCTGCACCGGTGGCCAGCACCGCAGCGTATACCTCGCAGAACGCCTTGGTGCCCACTTTGCGGACAAGCTCGATAACGTGCTGGTACGTCACCGGCAACTCAGCTCGCAACCTGCAACCCCGGAACAGGACTGATTCGGCCATGCAAGCTACGAGTGTAACCATCGTCAATCGGCTCGGTCTGCACGCGCGCGCGGCGGCAAAGTTCGTCAACCTTGCCAAAACATTCTCCAGCACCATTGGGCTAAGCAAAGATTCGGAGCAAGCCGACGGTAAGAGCATCATGAGCGTGATGCTGCTGGCCGCGCCCGTGGGGACCGAGCTCGAATTGAGCGCGGCGGGCCCCGATGAGGCAGAGGCATTCACCGCGCTGCAGGAGTTGATCGAGAATCGCTTCGGCGAGGAGGAGTGATTGGCTGACGCTTCTGGTAATCTGCGGCCGCTCCTCATACCTCAAGTCAGCGGCTTAGCGACGTGGAATTTCAGGAACAGCTCAGCAAGGTTATCCGCCACTACGGTTCCGGCAGCCTCGACGAAACCAGATATCTCCTGGCTTCGCTACGACCGTCGGAGATAGCCAACCTGTTGGAATCCACTCCACCCAAGGTTCGCTGGGTACTTTGGGGGTTGCTCGACGAAGAGGAAGAAAACCAGGTTCTGCAGCATCTGCACGATGACGTGCTCGCTGATTTCGTCGAATCAATGGATACCAAGCAGCTGGCCGCCGCCGCAGTAGAGTTGGAGCCAGACGACTTCGCGGACATCCTGCAGCAATTGCCGGCCACCATCTCCGACCAGGTACTCCAAGCTCTGGATCTTAGAGATCGCGCCAGAGTCGAAGCCGTGCTTTCCTATCCCGAGGACAGCGCGGGCGGAATGATGAACACCGACACCATCACGGTGCGTGCGCGCCACGCGCTGGAACTGGTGCTGCGCTACCTGCGCCTGCGCAAGGACCTGCCGGAAACCACTGACGCGCTGATTGTGGTCAACAGCCGTGATGAATACGTTGGCATGTTGCCCGTGGCGAAACTGCTCACCTCAGACCCGACCGTCACGGTGCGCGAGGTCATGGACAGCGACGCCGAGGTGATCATGGTGGATATGCCGGACACCGAGGTGGCGCGCATCTTCTCCGAGCGCGACCTGGTCTCGGCACCGGTGGTAGGCGCCGAGGGCAAACTCCTGGGCCGAATCACCATCGACGATGTGGTGGACGTTATCATCGAAGACGCCGACGAAGCGGTGCTGGCCCGCGCCGGGCTGGACCTGGATGACGACACATTCGCGCCCATCATGAAATCCGTACGCAGCCGTGCGGTGTGGCTCGGCATCAACCTGTTGACCGCGTTTCTCGCTTCCGCGGTGATCAACGTCTTTGAAGAAACCATCGCAAAAGTTGTCGCCCTGGCGGTGCTGATGCCAATCGTTGCAAGCATGGGGGGCATCGCCGGGACGCAGACGTTAACGCTGGTGATTCGTGGCATTGCCATGGGCCAGCTCGGCCGCGCGAACCTGCCCTATCTCCTGAACCGAGAGTTTCTGCTCGCCGGGCTGAACGGCCTGCTGCTGGCCGCGGTGGTCGCTGCCGCAGCGGCAGTGGTCTTTCAGGATATGGTGCTGGGTGTGGTAATTGCGATGGCCATGATCATCAATCTGATGGTTGCGGCGGTGGCCGGCAGTCTGCTGCCCAGCACACTGATCGCGTTGAAAATTGATCCTGCCATCGCCGGCGGCGTGATACTGACCACGGTGACCGACGTGACCGGATTTTTCGTGTTTCTGGGGCTGGCAAGCTGGGCTTACGGCTAACGTTCCAACGATCCGTGGCTGGAAGGTCAGCTGCTGTTCCAACTATTCGCCGGCAAGGGTCATCGCACCGATGAAAATACTTGGCGCGCGCACATTGCCTCGGTCATCCAGGTCATCACCCAGCATTTGAATGTCTTTATACATGTCCTTCAAATTCGAGGCGATCGTGATTTCGTCTACCGGGTAGGCGATTTCACCATCCTCAATCCAAAACCCCGAAGCACCTCGCGAATAGTCACCCGTTACCGAATTAACGCCCTGGCCCATCAGTTCCGTCACCAGCAATCCCTGACCCATGGTTTTGTAAAGCTCAGCAACCGGCCGCGTGTCGCCGCTGATAATCAGGTTGAACACCCCGCCGGCATTACCCGTTGTCGCCATCTCCAATTTGCGGCCCGAGTAGCTCGACAGCACGTAGTTTTCAACCACCCCATCTCGCACGAAGGCCTTGTCCCAGGTCGCTACTCCCTCGCCATCGAATCCCGCGCTGCCGACCCGTCCGCGCAGATGCGGCTGCTCTTTGACGCTCACGTGCGAACTGGTCACCTCATCACCAAGACAGTCCAGCAGAAATGACGCTTTGCGATAGAGCGCCGCGCCGCCAATTGCGCCCATCAGATGTCCCACGAGACCGCCGGCCATCTGCGGCGAATACACCACCGGAAAGCTCCCGGTAGCGGTTTTGCGCGGCGAAAGTCGCGCGGTCGCCCGGCGCGCGGCTTCTTCACCAACCGCTTCGACGTCTTCAAGTTGGTCCGGATCGCGCCCCGAGGTATACCAGTAGTCGCGCTGCATGCCAGAAGTATCTTCGGCGATGAACATGCAGCTGACGCTGTGCCGGGTTCCCAGATAACTGCCGATAAAACCGTGGCTGTTGCCATACACTCGACACGACTGCTGGGTGTTGACCTGAACCCCATCGGAATTGACGATTCGTTTGTCAAAGCGCAGCCCGGCCGCTTCACATCGCACCGCCAACTCCTCGGCGGCAGACGCATCGAGTATCCACGGGTGGTACAGATCAAGGTCCGGCAACACCTCGGGCATCAGTTCGGGGTCAGCCAGCCCGCTGCACGGGTCTTCCTGAGTATGGCGGGCAATGTTCCTCGCCGCCTGGACCGTTTCCTCAATAGCACGGCTGCTGCTGTCTGAGGTGCTGGCGGATCCTTTGCGCTTGCCGTAGTACACGGTGATTCCGAACCCACGATCCTGATTAAATTCGAGAGTCTCGAGCTCACGCTTGCGAACGCTGACAGACAAGCCCACGTCCTCGCTCACAGATACCTCCGCCGCACTCGCGCCCTGGCGTTTGGCTTCGGCGAGAATGTCGCTGACAAGGCTCTTGAGTCCAGATTCGCTGTCCCGCAGGTCAATCATTTCTTTTGCCATCAAGGCTCCACTGCTCTTTGGTTCCGGTTGGGGTAGGCTCACCTCATGGCATTAGACGAGCTAAGCAAATCCGAACGCAAGCGCGATGCGACTCGCCTGCAGAATCTCGGCCGCGCGCTGACCGAACTCAACACAACCCAGCTGGCCGAGGTGCCATTATCCGACCCGCTGGCTAAAGCGGTCGATGACTACCACCGAATCTCTTCAAATGAAGCCAGGCGCCGCCAGCTTCAGTTCATCGGCAAGCTCATGCGCGCGATCGACACGGCCGCGTTGCAAAGCGCACTGGAACTCATTCAAGGCCGCTCGCCACAGGCCCGCTTTGAATTTCGGCAGCTCGAAGCCTGGCGCGATCGTCTCATCGGTGAACCCGCCGCGCTCACCGAGTATCTGTCCGAGCATCAGGACACCGACCGCCAGGAACTGCGCCACCATATCCAACGGGCCCACAAAGCCCGGGATCCGGACCAACAGCGGGCAGCCGGGCGCGCGCTGTTCCGGTTCCTGCGAAGTTCCAGGCAGGTTTCAGATCAGCCCGACTGAGTTCCGCCAACCGTGACCTCATCAATCTTCAGCGTGGGTTGGCCAACGCCAACCGGCACGCTCTGACCATCCTTGCCGCAAATGCCAACCCCGTCATCAAGGGCGAGGTCGTTTCCGACCATGGATATCCGGGTCATTACCTCAGGGCCGTTGCCGATCAGCGTGGCGCCACGGATCGGATAGGTTACCTTGCCCTTCTCGATCAGATAGGCCTCAGTGGCAGAAAAAACGAACCGACCCGATGTGATATCTACCTGACCACCGCCGAAGTTTACGGCGTAAACGCCATGGTCGACGCTGGCGATGATTTCATCGGGGTCGTGCTCACCAGCACGCATGAACGTATTGGTCATTCGCGGCATAGGCAGATGCGCGAACGACTGGCGGCGGCCATTACCGGTGCTGCTGGTCTTCATCAGCCGTGCATTGAGCTTGTCCTGCATGTAGCACTTCAATATCCCATTTTCGATCAGCACGGTCGCTTCGGTAGGGCAGCCTTCGTCATCAACACTGAGCGATCCGCGCCGACCTTCCAGCGTCCCGTCATCGACCACGGTGACCAACTCCGAGGCAACACGTTCACCAATGCGGTTCGAAAACGCGGAGCTGCCTTTTCGATTGAAATCACCTTCCAGGCCATGACCCACGGCCTCATGCAAAAGCACTCCTGGCCAACCGGGGCCCAACACCACCGTCATCGGCCCGGCAGGCGCGTCGCGCGCGTCGAGGTTCACCAGCGCAGTGCGAACCGCCTCTTCGGCAAGTCCACTGGTAAATTCTTCATTGCTGACCCGCAACAGATCCCCGCGACCGCCGCCACCGGCAAACCCGCTCTCGCGACGCCCACCCTGTTCCACGATCACGCTGACGTCCATGCGAACAAGTGGCCGGACATCGGCACACAGCGTGCCGTCCGAGGCCATCACCAGCATGGACTCATGGCTCGCCGATAAACGGACGTTGACCTCTTTGACCCGCGGGTCGACCCGTCGCGTAGCCTGGTCTACCCGGTTGAGCAGGGCGACCTTGTCCGCATCGTTCAGCGTGCCAATGGGATCAACGCTCGGGTATCGAGGCTCATGCTGTGAAGCCCGCCATACCGGAACCTGTCGATTCTGACCCTGGCGCGCTATCGAGCGTGCCGCTTCTGTGGCACTGCTCAGCGCAGGTAGAATGATGTCTTCGGCGTAGGCGAATCCCGTTTTCTCACCGCTGACCGCGCGTACGCCAACTCCGCAATCAACGCTGAAGCTGCCGTCCTTGACGATGCCATCCTCCAACGACCAGGATTCGGACTTCTGGTGCTGGAAGAAAAGTTCGCCGATATCGATAGACCGTGCAGCCAGTCGGCCCATCAGTTTTTCGACATCGCTCTGATCAATACCCGCAGGCGCCCATAGCTGACTACGAGCCTCATCCAACAATTCACTCAATGTGCCACCTCGCTGTCGTCGTTCATCGGCTCGCCTTGATCGTCCGCAGACGACATCCCATCCACCACCGGCTGGTCGCTCCTCTGGGCAGCGGAATCTTCGTTCTTGGCAGACTCAATGGACGTATCAAAAACACTGACCAGATTGACGTCGGGTTCGTCTAATGTGCCGCCAATCGCATACTTCGCGCTGCTGAACTGCTCGATGGGTCTACGCAACACTCGCTCTCCAACGAGGATGCCTGCGCCGACTAACGGATTTGCTAAGGCGACATAAGCAGCATACCACGGCAGACTCTTGGTTACCGGAAGCGTCACAATCACTTCGTTGTCCAGCGTGCCATTGACCAGGTCCACTGTGCCGGCAACCTCAAAACTCGAGCCGGTACCCTTTACTTTCATCGGCTCCACGAAGGTCAACGACCCGCCGTTGAATGCAACTTTCGCCTTGAGCTTGTCGAAGCTTATACCTTTGCCCGTGACATCGGAAAAATCGCCACGCATTCGCTTGGCGATGGCATTGAAATTAATCAGGCTGAAGATGCGCATTGCGCCGCCGCCGGAATCGACGTCAACGAAGTGGCCCTCCTCGGCACGTACGGAAGCTTCCCCAAACAGAATATCGAGGTCCACGTTTGCCGGAGAACCCGCCCAGCGCAGATCTCCGACCAGGCTCGCGGATTTGGTTTCCAGGCTGGCGGAAAAATCCCATAGCGGCAGGACTTCGGCCAGATTTCCGGTCTGCAACTCGCCCTGAAATCGGGATTCGTTGCTTTCTTCAAACCACATCACCCCTTGGGGCGCGATGATTTTGACGCCGCGCAATTCGGCATCGAGGTTGGCCAGCAACACACCGTCAGGGCGTGGCTCGAGATCGAAGTTCCAATGCCCGTAGTCGAGGTCTCCCACGTGCAGGCTGTGTATTTCGACGATCGCCTGAGGCAGTTCGGCGATGATCTGTGGTCGCAGCGGGTCACCTGAATCTTCGCCTTCGGGTGATTCCGGAATGACCACGGTTTCGAGATTCACCAGCAATGGTTGGTCACCGTCCTGACGAAGGTCCCCGGAAACCGCGTGGCTTGCCACGCTGATGGCAAATCCGGACGCCGCGATGCTGCCATTCAGAACGGCGTCATCGATCCGAAAGTCATCAACATCGATATGATTCACGTGCAGATCCACCAGTCGCAGGGGCAGCAGCACAGCGCCAGCGTCGCCATCATCAGGGACCACCTCTTCGAGCGCGAAGCCATCCACGCGGCCGGTCAGCAACAGGTAATCGGCGGTGTCATCCAGAACCGCCGGCGCAGTTGCAAACCCCACCGCGCCCCGCAACGGCTTGTCGTTCACATGCAGCCAGCCCTTGGCGGAGCCATGCCGAAAGCTCACCACCTGATATTCGTCGAGGAACTCCAGGCTCACCTCAATGGGCCTTGCCAGGTCAGGCTCCTTGTTGAACTCACCCGGCATCATCACCGCCATGCCCGCAAGGTCCGAACGAACATCCAACCGTGTGGGCTGATCTACAATGGTCGCGATGTGCAGATCCGCGGTGAAGTCGAGGCTACCCGAAAACACCTCGGGATCCTCCATGTCGATTACCCCCAACACATCTTCGTGGCTGGCCCGTCCCGCAAAATGCAGCGTCATCGTGTCTGCATCACTGTCGGCGCCGATCACAACATCATTGCCGAACAGGCTGCCGGTGATGTCATGGCCACGCAGCGAGTTCGGATAGCGGTAGCGAATACGTCCTTCGAGATTGTTGACCTCCAACCGGTAATCGGGCATCTCCAGATTCGTACCGATCATCGTCGCGAACAGATCGACGCCCAGCTCATCGGCCGTTTCGTCGTTCTGGGATTCGCCCAGAGGAACGTGCAAATTCCCGAACAGATGCAAATTGCCCGCGCCCGTCCAATCCGGGCCGACGAACGTCAGCCGCTCTCGTAACGGCGTGTCGCGCGCGAATTGCAAAGCTGCCTGGGTCTCGATCCGGGCATCGAGATCAATATCTACGTAAGATGCCTGGTCGCGCATCACGGCTCGGGTGCCGCCCAGGCGGGCACCGGCGCTGACGGCCTGATCTATCATCACCCGCACGGTTTGACCGGCCACGGCCACCTCACCTGAAAAATCTGTGACCTCCGGCCAATCCGGATGATATTGCACGCGTCCGTCCCTGATCCGACTGGTCAACTCGACGCGCCGGCCGAGTTCGCCGGGACGAAGATGAGTCTGCCCGTGATAGCGAAGGCGAACCTGGCTCAACAATCCTTCGCGCGGGCCT
>JAYGEV010000322.1:0-1637 GCA_046582225.1 Pseudomonadales bacterium | reverse complement strand
GGTGGGAGAACCGCTGGAATGGAGTGTGCCCGGATTCTTCAGCCGTCTGGTCGAGCAATGGTTACGAACTTTGCCCAAACAAAAGCGCCGCCTGCTTGCCCCGGTGACCGACAAGTTGGCCGACATTCTGTCGATCCTGCTGCGTCCTGATCGGTATCGTCAGGGTCGACTGCTTCCGGCGCTCGCGGATGTAATTGGTGACAACTATGGCGTACGTGTGCAGGCGGCGGACTGGGATCGGGTGCGGGTAGATTCGCACCTGCTGGTCAATGTCCGCGTCATCGACGGCAACGGCAAGCTGCTCGGTCAGGGACGTGATCTTGGAGCGTTGAAGTCGAAATTTGCAGGACAGATCGAGTCCCGCGCCGCTGATGCGGCAGATCAGTTTGAGCAGGGCGGTCTGCTGGCGTTTCCCGAAAGCGAGGTTACTGCGAGCCTGATGCTCGATGATGGCGCCGGGCAGATGATTGCCTATCCAGGCTTGCTGGATAAAGGTAATTGCGTCCGGCTGAAGCTCTTCACCGATCCCAGAAGCCAGCAACGCGCGAATCGAGATGGATACGCACGGCTGGCGTTGCTGGCGGTAGCCCAGACGGCGCGCTATCTGAAAAAGTCTCTCGACCAGGATAATACCCTTGGCCTGCACTATGCCTCGCTGGGCGATGCTCGACAGCTCACCGATGAGCTGCTTCGGTCGGCCGCCTGGAACTGTTTTTTTGAGGGCAAAGATCTACCAGCAACAGGCCAGGAATTTGACCGGCGAATCCGCGATAAACGGGGCGTACTCGCTGAAGCATTTGCCGAATCCAGGGCGCATCTTCAAACCATTCTGCAAAAAAGGTTTGATGTTGTAACTGCTTGCGGCCAAATGACATCACCCGCCTACAAGACAGCGCTCGCCGATGTCCACGAGCAACTGCTCGGGCTGGTTCCGACCAACGTATTGACGGTCACACCCCGTGAGTTCCTGTCCCAGATTCCCCGCTATCTGGATGCCATTGACTATCGGCTCGCCCATCTGCAAGGCAAAGTCGTCCGCGATGAGGAGCAGACCCAGGTCATTCATTCTCTGCTGCGACGCCTTGACGATATTGATGCGCAGACGGCCACCTCGGAAGCTGAGGTACTTGGATTGCGTTTTGCCGTGGAAGAGCTTCGGGTGGCGGTATTTGCCGAACCGCTGGGCGCAAAGCCGTTTGGCAACGCGCGCGGTAAGGTGTCATACAAACGTCTGGACAGGGAATTCTCTGTTATAGAGCGCAACCTGGGACTGATTTGAACGATATCACTTTCAAATCTGCCGATTTATAATGCTCGGATTGATCCGCCTTCGAATTCTGCTGGGAGCATCGGCTGACCGGGAGGGAACCAACTTCAGGTGTCTGGGTCATAAGTCGTGGACGTTACGATCACAGATTGAGGCGTTCACAACCACCGTCACCGCGGTTCGCGACGGGACTGCGAGAGGAGAACAAATACATGTTGAATCAGAAACTGAAGCCAATCACCGCGATGATTGGAACTGCGTTCGTAGCGTCTTTGGCGACCGCGAGCATCGCCAACGCAGATGCCCCCTTTACCGCCGAAGAACTTGATAGCGGCTACGACCTACTGGCGCAGGCCGATGCTGAAGGAAA
>JAYGEV010000244.1:0-4777 GCA_046582225.1 Pseudomonadales bacterium | reverse complement strand
TATTCCTTGTTGTCCGGCGCCCGCACGATCAACAAGCCCTCGTCCGTAACAAAGTAGCGGCCGAGCCCCTCCGTTAATTGCACAATTTCCATATCTCCGAGACCGCCGCCGCCGCTAATCCAGAGAATGCGGCTAAACATGTGATCATCGGGTGCAATATGGACCTCCGGCACCGTAAAATCCCTGCTGTTGAAGTCAAATGCGAACACGCCACCCTGCACCGGCCGGGGCTTGACATCGACTGTCATTGCCCTGCCATTGCGCAAGTATTCAACCGCCAGCTCGTCGCCTTCCTCAACGCCCCGCATAAAATCGAGCAGTATTTCATTAGCCCCACTGTCGTTGTCGGCAGTCAGTGATTCATTGTTAATCGCGGTAATGACATCACCGGCTCGCAGCCCCGATTCTTCCGCCGCGCCACCGGGGGAAATGCCACGAATGGTCACTCCTGCGACCGGTTCTGCGCTGCCATTCGTGTCGATCGTTATGCCCAACACGGGCCCGTGGCCAGTGCGCATGATCCGTTCAATCATTGCCACGCGGGATAGCTGACGGCTGGACAGCTCCGCCATGTGCTGTGCAGCTTCCACCATAGATGCCTCCGTCTCGCGGATGCGGATCTCTACTTCAATGTTCTCATTCCTCATGACGCGTTCGAGCTCTGCCCTGACCCTGTGCATCTCGTGCAGCGCCTCCGCCCTCTCGGCTTCGCTTTCAACGAGATGGACCTCTCTTCGGCGTTCGAATTCCACCAGTTCGGCCTCTTGTTCGACGAGGCGCTGTTCCGCTTCACGCACTTTTGCGTCCAGCTCGTCTGCATGCTGCTGCGCGATCGCCGGGGAACACAGCAGAACTGAAAGCACCATGACCCAGGTTTTGTTCCAAATACTCATCACCAACTCCTGATTCTCATTCTGCCTAATCGCATGAGGAGCGGCCGAATTTCAATCTCACTATTCAAAAAGACATTCTTTGCGCCTGCGCCGTGCGCAACCGCAATAACGAATTCATCAACCTGACGCGCTCGCGCCAGTAAATCTGTTCCTGCTCCGGGCTCAGTCCGAGTTCCGGACGATTCAGCAGGTAATCAATCGAGGCAATCTGGTCCTGCAAATCCGCAATCGTCGCCACCGTGCTCGCACGCACCAGGCTGGGTTGTGCAGGCAATGCCCGCAGGTTTCTCTCGATCTGCCGGGACTCGACCATTAACCCATTCAGGGTCCGCACTTCGTCATGGTTCGCAGACACTTCCACATAGCCCGGTACCGTGATGCCTGGACGTTCATCGTTATCGGTAACGGGCGCAAGAGGTACGTTCAAGACGGCCAGCACCACCGCCGCCACCATACCCGCGCCCACGAACCATTTCGCCCGCTCGCCGAGCCGCGGCGCGAACAATCCTTCCGCGCGAGCCTGTTGCTCAATTCGCTGCCATACCGCGCGCGGCGGCACGGTGTCCGCTAGTTGCTGCAGCCCGGCCTGCAGCTCGTTGCGTTCCTCGACGCTCAATCCGCAATTCATCAACTCGTCCAGTTGTTCTTTGCTCTCATTCATAGTTCTACAGCCTAGCCCTTTCCGGGCCACCTCAGCAGTTGCCCCTCAGCAATTACCCAATGTGGGCCCCTGCATTGCCACCACAGCATCGTTTCTGTCCAGTCCCGCATTGAGCATCGGTCGCAGTTTCTGGTACGCCCGTGATAACTGTGACTTCGAAAAACTCTCGCTCTTGCCCAGCAAGCCGGCGATCTCCTTGTGCGTATATCCTTCGACATCGTTTAACCAGACGACTGTCCGGCTTACCGCCGGTAAGGCGCCGAGCGCTGAATCGAGATCGATCGCCTGTTCCGGTTGTGCCGGGTTGCCGTGACTGATATGGGCGCCGGCCTGCATTTCTTCCCAATCGTCATCCAGGCTCTGGCCTCGTTCGTGCCAGGCCGAACGCAGGAACATCAAGGCCTTCCAGATCGCTACCTGCCGTATCCAGAATCCCAGGGGTGCGTCGCCGCGGAAATTTGCAATACTGCGCATCACCTCGATAAAGGTCTCTTGCAGCAAGTCCTCCGCCTGCGCCGGGACTCGCGTAAACCTGAGACACACCGAGTAGACGGGCGACGAGTACGCGCGATAAATAATCTCGTGCGCCTTGGCATCGCCCCTGGCTGCGCGCCTCACGATCCCGGGGTCGATCTGAATATCTGCAAATTTGCTCATGTCTCGTGCTTGAGATGCACCGGTCCGGAAAAGCGTCGCAATAATATCGTGTAGACCGGACTTTTTGTACAGGATGTACATATGCTGCGGAGCTCATGGATGGGCGGGAGCGATCAGCCGCGATGTATGCCGAGTAACGGAGGCAGGTGACGAATTGATTGTGGCGGTAGCGAATGGCCGCGCATATACTTACCGCCTTTCGGCCGCAGGACACGCGATTTGCGGCCGGTCACTTGAGCAGCCGGGGTGGCGGAACTGGTAGACGCGCCGGATTCAAAATCCGGTTTTCGAAAGGAAGTGGGGGTTCGATTCCCCCTCCCGGCACCAATAGTAAGCGGTCATTCAGGCAGGTGCTGATCAATCGGTATCAGGTTGCCACAAGTGTCCGCAAATACCGTCCAAGTCACCGGTCCGTAATGAATACCACGCCCAGATCAGAGCGTCTTCGAAATTCGGTCTGAATGTCGTCGACGTAATTTTCGAAGTGATCGCCTCGCCGAGATCAGGCGAGGTCGAAGCGATCGAGATTCATGACCCTGTCCCACGCAGCCACGAAGTCACGCACAAACGCCTGCTGCGAGTCGTCACACGCATAGACCTCCGCGATGGCCCGGAGCCGGGAGTTCGAGCCGAAGACGAGGTCAACGGCGGTGCCGGTCCACTTGGCCTCACCCGTCTCGCGATCGCGTCCCTCGAACACGCCTTCGGATGTGGCGGATGCCTGCCACGCCGTGCTCATGTCGAGCAGGTTTACGAAGAAATCATGGGTCAACGTCTCCGGCCGCTCGGTGAAGACGCCGAGTTCGGACTGCCCGGCGTTGGCATTCAATACGCGCATGCCGCCGACGAGCACCGTCATCTCAGGAGCGGTCAGCGCCAGCTTATGCGCCCGATCCACCAGCAGCTCCTCGGCTGATCTATTTTGTCCGTTTGCGAGATAGTTGCGGAAGCCGTCTGCGGTCGGCTCGAGCACGGCAAACGATTCCACGTCGGTTTGCTCCTGCACCGCATCGGTGCGCCCCGGCGAGAACGGAACCTGCACGTCGTGCCCGGCGTATTTCGCGGCCTGCTCGACGGCTGCGCACCCGCCCAGAACGATCACGTCAGCCAGCGACACCATCTTCCCGTCGGACTGCGAGCTGTTGAACTCCTTTTGAATCTCCTCTAGGGTCGCCAGCACTTTGCCGAGTTCGTCCGGCTGGTTGACGTCCCAATCCTTCTGTGGCGCAAGGCGAATGCGCGCGCCGTTCGCGCCACCGCGCTTGTCGGTGCCGCGGAACGTTGCCGCCGAGGCCCACGAGGTCGAGACCAGTTGGGAAATGGACAGTCCCGATACGAGGATTTTGACCTTGAGGGCAGCGATGTCTTGCTCCCCAATCAATTCATGCGTGACCTCCGGGACCGGGTCTTGCCACAACTGCGGCTCCGCAGGAACCAACGGGCCGAGACACCGCGTCCGGGGTCCCATATCGCGATGCGTGAGCTTGTACCAGGCTCCGGCGAAGGCGTCTGCGAACTCCTGCGGATTCTCGTGGAAGCGCTTCGAAATCGGCTCATAGATCGGGTCCATCCTCAGTGAGAGGTCGGTCGTCAGCATGGTCGGTGCGTGCGTCTTCGACGGATCGTGAGCATCCGGCACGGTGTCCGCTGCAGATGCATCCGTGGGCTTCCACTGCGCCGCACCGGCAGGGCTCTCCACCAGTTCCCACTCGTAGCCGAACAGGTTGTCGAAGAAATTGTTGTCCCACTTCGCGGGCGCGGTGGTCCATGCGCCCTCCAACCCGCTGCTGATGGTATCGCCGGCTTTGCCGCTGCCATAGCTGCTCGTCCAACCGAAGCCTTGCTCGTCGATACTGGCACCCTCGGGTTCGGGGCCTTTGTAGTCCTCGGCGGCAGCACCATGGGTTTTGCCGAAGGTGTGTCCGCCGGCGATGAGCGCAACCGTTTCCTCGTCGTTCATCGCCATGCGGCGGAACGTCTCTCGAATATCCCGGCCCGCAGCGACCGGATCCGGATTACCGTTCGGACCCTGCGGATTGACGTAGATCAGGCCCATCTGCACGGCGCCGAGGGGCACCTCGAGATCCCTGTCGCCGCTGTAGCGCTCGTCTTCGAGCCACTCGGTCTCCGGCCCCCAGTAAATGTCCTCTTCGGGCCCCCAGACGTCCTCGCGCCCGCCGGCGAAACCGAGCGTCTTGAATCCCATCGTCTCGAGGGCACGGTTCCCGGTCAGGATCATCAGGTCGGCCCACGAAATCTTCCGGCCGTACTTCTGCTTGATCGGCCACAGCAACCGGCGGGCCTTGTCGAGGTTCACGTTGTCGGGCCAACTGTTGAGGGGCGCAAAGCGTATTGTGCCGGAGGCTGCGCCGCCGCGGCCGTCGCCGATGCGGTAAGTGCCTGCGCTGTGCCACGCCATCCGAATGAAGAGCGGCCCATAGTGGCCGTAATCAGCAGGCCACCAGGCCTGCGACGTTGTCATCAACTCATCGATGTCCTTCTTCAGGGCATCCAGGTCAAGTGTCTTGAACTCCGCAGCGTAGTTGAAATCCTTCCCCATTGGATC
>JAYGEV010000103.1:0-6659 GCA_046582225.1 Pseudomonadales bacterium | reverse complement strand
GCTGTTCATTCATCCCGCCCCGGCGGGTATCGACGGACCAGCAGGCGACGCCAACCTCAAACAGTTCGATCTCGACATCATCATCGGGTTTGCCGCGCAGGAAACCATAGCCACCTGCACACTTATTTACGGTGGTGTGCTCGAGCGGCATCCTGAACTCGACATCTGCCTCAGCCACGGCGGGGGGGCAACCGGTTACGTATTCGGACGCATGGCCAGCGCCGCGCAAAAACGTCCCTGGGCAAGCGAAAGCATGCGCCAGGACGGTGCATTCGAGGCTCTGTTGCATCGGCTATGGTTCGACATCCATGTGCACGATGACGATTCAGTGGCGCTGCTCAAACGAAAGGTGAATCCCGACAGGCTGGTATTCGGCACCAATTTTGCGGGCTGGGATCAACAACCCGGCAACATTCGCGAACAGGCAGCACCTTACGCCAGCAACGCGCGGCGCCTGCTGCGCAGCGAATGACCATGGCCGACAATCCCCTCCACGCCAACGAGCACCGCCTGAGCCTCGCCATCTTCGGAATCAACGTCAGCGGCGGCTGCAGCATGACCAGCGCGCCCGACACCCTGGCCATCAACTGGGACGAGACACGGCGAATCGCGCTCGCCGCAGAGGCGGCCGGATTTGATGCGTTGATTCCAGTCGCACGCTGGAAGGGCATGGGTGGCCAGACCAACTTCAATCACCGCAGCTGGGAGCCGTTCACGCTGGCCAGCGCGCTTGCCGCGGTTACCGAGCGTATTGCAATCTTTTCGACCTGCCACGTCCCCACGGTGCATCCGGTGCGCCTGGCCAAGGAGGTTGCCACCATCGATCAGATATCTTCCGGCCGCTTCTGCCTCAACATCGTTGCCGGCTGGAATGCACCTGAGATCGAGTTATTCGGCGCCCCACAGCGACCTCACGATGAACGCTACGACGTTGCCGACGACTGGATCAACCTGACCAAACGTCTTTGGACTGAGCCAAGCGAATTTGACTACCAGGGCCCCTACTTCACCTGCGAAAACGCCTACTCGGATCCAAAACCCGTGCAGCAGCCTTACCCGCTGATCATGAGTGCAGGCAACAGCCCGAAGGGCCTTGAGTTCGCGGCCAGGCATGCCGATCTCAATTTCGTGGTGGCACCGAATCTGGAAGTCGCGGGCGAGAATGCGCGTGATGTGCGCGAGATGGCTGCACGCCAACCTGAGCGGCGCAACAAGCCGATCAAAGTGTTCGGTCAGGGTTATGTGGTGTGTCGCGATACCGAAGCAGAGGCCATCGCATTTCGTGACAAGTACGTCAACGATCTGGGCGACTGGGAAGGTGTGCGCAACCTGCTCGACGTGCTGATACCCAACTCCCAAAGTGCGCTGGGAGACCAGTGGGAGTCCATGGCCGCCAACATGATTGCTGGTTACGGCGCCCTGCCCCTGGTGGGCACGCCCGATCAGGTGGTCGAAGGCATGCTGGCGTTCGCAGATGCCGGGTTAGACGGGCTGACGCTGAGCTGGGTGGATTACTCCGCCGGCATCGAGCAATTCGACAAGGTGCTGCGCCCGCGCCTCGTGGAAGCCGGATTGCGTTCCAGCTAACCGACTCGCTCTGCGATTCTCGCCAGGGGTTCAAGTACCGTGGCACTGTGCGGTGGCGGGAGGTAAAACAACATCAGATCGAGCCCGGCCTCTTTGAATTTTGCAGCATTGGCCTCCGCCGCATCGAGATCGTCGACATCAAACAGTTGATGCACCGACGTCATGATCTCTCCCGGATCTCTGCCTGCCTGTTCACACATCCCATGCAGCACATCCCTCTTGGCAACGAATCCCTCGAGGTCGAACCCTGGGTAGTTCCAGTGATCGGCCCACTTGACCACGTTTGGAAAAGTACGCCGCTCGCCATTTCCGCCAATGCAGATCGGAGGATGCGGCTGCTGAACCGGCGGTGGGTTGCAGCGCGCCTCTTCGAGGGTAAAGTAGCGGCCGGAAAAATCTGTTTGAGTATTCGTGAGCATGCCGTGAATGATGGCGCATGCCTCATCGAATCGATCGAAACGCTCGGTCAGCGTGCCGAGATCGATTCCGTAGGCACGACATTCTTCTTCGGCCCAACCCGCTCCGATGCCAATCTCGAGACGCCCATGCGAGATGATGTCCACTGTCGAGATCATGTTGGCCAGTACCGCCGGATGTCGATACACCACCCCGCTCACCATGCAGCCGATCCGTATCCGGCTGGTCGCCTGGGCCAGCGCCGCCAGCGTGCTCCATGCCTCCATGCACGGGCCGCTGGTATCGGGCACGTTGATTGGATAGAAATGATCGAAATTCCAGGCGGAGTGAAAGATCTCTATCTGATCGGCCGCCCGCCAGACATCGAGCATGTCCTGCCACGTAGTCAATTGCGGAGAGGTTTTGATTGCATATTGCATGAAGAAGCCTTTGACGATCCCAAATGCCATGATAGAGGTGCTTGCGTACCCGCGGCAATTTACACCGAGTCCACGCTTCGGGTAGTCTGCAGCGAAATCTCATCGCGCTAACGGACACCCTGTAATGGACACGCAATTGGCCCTGGCAAACCTGCTGGAAGTAGAAACCATTCGGCAACTGTCTTTTCTCTATTCACGCGCCTGTGACCGTCTCGATCGCGATCTGCTCGAGCAGGTTTACTGGCCCGACGGCGGCGATGACCACGGTGGCTTCAAGGGTACTGCGCCGGAGTACATCGACTGGGTCATGACGTTTCTCGAAGGCTGGACCTCTACCCAGCACAACAACTCAAATTTCCTGATCGAGGTGAACGGCAACGAAGCCACCGGCGAGTCGCACTGGACCGGCTTCTACCGTTATGAAGTGGACGGCGTACCGCACGATCAGCTGTCGGCGGGCCGTTACCTTGACCGTTACCAGAAACGCTTCGGCGAGTGGCGCATTCTTCATCGGACCTGCACAAGCGAGTGGACACGGGTCATGCCCGTGGAGATCGACTGGCGCGCCAATCCGGGACCGGCCATCATTGGTACTCGGAACTCCGACGATCCGCTTTATCAGTTCCAGCGTCGAGGGCGGCTGCTCGGCTAGCGTCCCTCGGTTTCCAACCGGAAAACAGGAGCCGAATGTCTTTCAAACGCGCACTGGTCGTAGATGATTCACGCTCGGCCCGAGTTTCTCTCAAGCGTCTGCTTGAGGAACAGGAGCTGATCCTAGATCTCGCGGAATCGGGCGAGCAGGCCCTGGACTATCTCAACGATCACTGGGTCGATGTGATATTCATGGATCACACCATGCCCGGCATGGACGGTCTGGAAGCCGTCTCGGTAATCAAGAGCAATCCGCGAACCGCGATGATCCCGGTGATGATGTACACCACCCAGGAAGGTGAGGTGTACGTGAGTCAGGCGCGGGCCCTGGGGGCCGTGGACGTGCTTCCCAAAGCGGTGCAGCCGGGCGTGCTGTTCGAGATGCTGCTGAAACTGGGTTTGGTATCCGAGCGGCGCACATCCGACCGGCCGGTCGATGACACCTCGGAACAGCAGACGTCCGAAACCTCTGTGCAGGCGCTGGTCACCCGAATTCTCGAAGATCAGCACCTTAAACTTCGCTCAGACATCCTCCAGTCACAACGCGACTTCGCCAGGCAGGTGGTAACCGCGGTGCTGAATTCGCGCACCCACGAGGAATCAGGCTCGGTCGATACCGAGCACCGGCCACAGCCAGCCAACCAGCCGCGCTTGCGCGGACGGCTGTCGCCGAACAACGGCTGCTATCGGCGCAATCAACGGGTACCGATCTTCGGACGGCCGTGGACACCGAGCGCTTCGAAGCCCGGGTCCGCCACGTCGAGTTCCTGGGCGCAATGCAATGGGCATTGAACCAGGGATCTCAGGTCGGCTATGGCGAGCTTGCGTACAACGAAGCGCGCACCGACCTGGTCCGCGAGTTGCTGACGAACCTTGCCTTCGTTGGATTCACCGGCACGGTACGATTGGAATCACACCTCGGCGAGTTCTGCCTGGTCACCGACACATCCGGCAGCTACATCCTCGCGAACGCCCAGCAACCGTTGGAAGCATGCGCACTGATCGGACACCCGCTGGATGATTCATCCTTTGTCAGCGACCGACAAACGATCGGCTTTGCCAATTTTCTCACCGGCTCAGCGCTGTTGAACGGAACGGGAATCGAAGTGGAACTTGTTGCCCACGACCGCCTTGGGTCATCGCGACTGCATCGCTTTGAACCAACGATTCGCAGCGCCGGCGAGTGGAACCGAATCGCCCGGCTCAACAATCGGATCGAGTATTCCCTGATCGCATCTCGAAGATGATGCGCCTCAGGGTTGCTACAGCTACAGCCCCAGCACCAGCTTCGCCATGATGTTGCGCTGAATCTCATTTGAGCCCGCGTAGATGCTCACCTTTCGGGTGTTGAAGTAGTGCTGCGCAACGCCATTCGCGCTGGCAGGTCCAACCGGCTGGAAGTTGTCTCCTTCGATGGGCAGCGACTGATCCAGGGGTTCGCCGTAGTAGCCCACCGCCTCGAGCGCAAGTTCCGTCACGGCCTGGTTCAACTCCGTACCGCGCGTCTTCAACATCGATGATTCCGGGCCGACATTTTCGCCCGCGGCCAGCGCACCCAAGATTCTCAGTTCCGTGAACTCCAACGCGAGAATCTGCACCTCCACGCCGTGGATGCGCGAGCGCATGTCCGCTGCTACGTCCTGGTCCATGTCACCCGCGATCATGGTCTTCACATGCGCAAGCGCGTTTTTCAAACCGGGCGAATACGCGTTACCCCGCTCAAACTCCAACAGATATTTCGCGCAGGTCCAGCCTTTGCCTTCATCACCCACAAGATTTTCTTTGGGGACCTTGACGTTCTCAAGATAGACCACGTTGATCTCCTGGAAGCCGACAGACGGCGTGTCCAGGGTGATGATGGGATTGACCGAAATGCCCGGGCTGGTCATGTCGATGAGCAGAAAACTGATGCCCCGCTGACGGATGTCTTCGGTGCTGGTGCGTACCAGGCAGAACATCATGTCGGCATACTGCGCCAGCGTGGTCCAGGTTTTCACGCCGTTGATCAGGTAGTGATCGCCTTTGTCTTCGGCTTTGGTACTTAACGATGCGAGATCAGACCCCGAGCCCGGTTCCGAATAGCCCTGACACCACCAGACGTTGGACTTGAGGATATCTGGTAGATATTTGTCTTTCTGTTCGGGGGTACCGAACCTCATGATCACCGGTGCGACCATGCTCATGCCGAACGGAACTACGCCAGGCGCCCCGATACGGGCGCGCTCGAGATCGAATATGTAATTCTGGGTCGGCGTAAATCCTGCGCCGCCGTGTTCGGCGGGCCAGTTGGTAGCGGCCCAGCCCTGTTCAGCGAGGGCTTTCTGCCAGCGCACCAGATCGTCCTTGCTGAGCTTTGCCTGCGCACTACGGGCTGCGCGTGTCCGCATCTCCTCGGGCCAGGCCTGGTCCAGCCAGACGCGGACGTCCTGCTGGAAGCGACGGTCATCTTCACTGAAGGAAAAGTTCATCTATCTGCCAACCTGATGAGGCTCATACGCGAATTCTAGTCGATATCGAAGGCGTTACCGCGGGTTACTTGGCTTGTGACACTGGCGTCTGCAGCGAGGCAACCTTGAACTGGTCGGTATCGATTTCTTCCAACGATATTTCACCTGCCAGTACCGAACGCTTCCAGGCCTGGTGCTCTTCATCGCTCGCATGAAATTCCGCCATCACCTCTTCGGCAAACATCTCGAGACTCGAGCAGATGTCTTCGTGGCGGTTCTTGCCCGCCTGGTTGAGCAGAATGACCTGGTCAACGTGAACATCCTGAAACTCCTTCAGGCGCTTACGAATCGTATCCGGCGAGCCAACCAGGCCGGCGTTGATCGGGATCTTTTGACCATCCCCCGACTCTTTCCATTCCTGATATCGCTCCCACAGGTTTACTGTGCCGGGCTCGAAGGGACCCTCCTTGTTATACAGAATCAGTGCAAATTGAAAAAACGACCATCCATCCATCTTACTTTGAGCTTCTTCATCGGTTTCACAGCACATGAACGGCGCGACGATGGCAAGGTTGGCGTTGGGCTGGTAGTCACACAAACGTTCCTGGTTGTGGACGAACTCGTTGTAGTACGCATGGCACCATGCACGAGCCGAGTCGGGACTGACGAACGAAAAGCCCAGCGCACCCAATCCACGGTGTCCGGCCATCTTAATCGTTTCCATTTGCGAGCACGCGACCCACAGCGGTGGGTGCGGGGTCTGTCGCGGTTTGGGAATGACGTTGCGCAGCGGAAAATCGAAATACTCGCCGTGATACTCCCAGCCTTCCTCCCAGAACATCGGCAACATGGCCCTCACCGCGTCTTCCCAGACCGCCCGTTTGTCACGAAAACGCCTGTCAAACGGGTGTAACTCGGTCACGCTGGAGCCCTCGCCGATTCCGAGTTCGACACGACCGTTGCTGACCAGATCGAGCGCGGATACCCGTTCAGCCACCCGCGCAGGATGATTGGTGGGGAGTTGTACGATACCGTGGCCGAGACGTATGTTTTTGGTGCGCTGGCTCGCGGCAGCGAGAAACACCTCGGGTGCGGAGGAGTGAGAGTATTCCTCCAGAAAATGGTGCTCCACCTCCCA
>JAYGEV010000221.1:0-1754 GCA_046582225.1 Pseudomonadales bacterium | reverse complement strand
TCTGCTCGGGACGTGTCCGAGTTGCGCTCGAATCGAACGCAGGATCGCCTCCTTGACGCTGCCGACGTCGAATATCACTGCCTGATGATCGGCAAGCCGCACGACCCATTCCGCCACTACGTCGCTGGGGCCAGCAATCAGCACCGCGTCGCTGTCGTGAGGCACTTCAGCCACCACGTCATCGACGATGCCCAGGCTCACCGCGGCATTTGCATGTTCGGCGTTGGGCTCAATCCCGAGGAATTCCTGAAACAGATTTCTGGTGCGGGCACCCAGCGCAAACGAACCGCCGATCAGTCCCGTTCCGATGACCGTGAGCAGCATAATTTCAGCCTCTACCTTTCACTACCGGGCCTGGCAGACGAATCAGGCCGGGAAAGCACCCGACCCAGCGCGTCGAGGAATCGCCGATTTTCTTCCGGCAACCCGACCGTCACTCGCACGTGCTGCGGCAATCCGTACTCGACCACGGAGCGAACAATAACGCCTTCTTTGAGCAACGCATCAAATACCGGTAGCGCCGGGCCGCCGACATCGATGCAGACAAAATTGCCCACCGATGGAATGTGTTCGCAACCGAGCGCAGCAACCCCCGACACCAGACTTGTCATACCGTCCTTGTTCAGCTGCCGACTCTCGGCAACGAACTCCTGATCCATCAGTGCAGCCTCGGCCGCCACCATTGCCAGTGCATTCACGTTGAATGGCTGGCGAGCGCGGTTCATCAGTTCTGTGGCGAGTTCAGAGGCGACCCCGTAGCCGACCCGCAAACCAGCGAGCCCATGAATTTTCGAAAACGTTCGGGTCACGATCAAGTTCGGATAGCGGCGCTGCAGGTCCACGCCATCGGGATAGCCTGGCACGTCCACATACTCTGAGTACGCTTCATCAAGCACCACCCAGACATGTTCAGGGAGCGCATCGAGAAACGCACGAAGCGCGTCATCATCAACCCAGGTACCGGTCGGATTGTTCGGGTTGGCGAGAAAGATCAGCGCGGTGTCGTCCGTGACCGCGCCCAGAAATCCAGCAAGATCCGCGCCGTAGTTCCGAGCGGGCACCACCACCAGTTCGCCGCCGGCTGAGACCGTAGCAAGGCTGTACACCACGAACGCGTGCTCAGAGATGATGACTTCAGCCCCGGGAGACAGGCTGAATCTGGCAGCAAGGTCCAACACGTCGTTGGAGCCGTTGCCGATGGTCAGCTGATTTTCCTGCACGCCGATATGGGAGGCAATCGCCTTCTTCAGTGCGAAAGCATTGCCATCGGGGTATCGGGACAACGTCTGTTGAGCCGCATCGATTGCTTTGTGTACGAGGGCCCCGGGCCCCCGAGGGTTTTCGTTGCTCGCCAGCTTGATGACATCGGTAATTCCGAGTTCGCGGGTGAGTTCATCGACCGGCTTGCCCGGTTGATAGGGCGTGAGTCCGGCAATCCGGGGATTGATGCTCGATGGCATCAGATCGCGGCCCGAGGATATGAACCCAGCGAACGGACCTCCATTGCCACTTCACCGACGTCGTTCATGACCGCTTCGATGTTCGGGTCGCTGATGTGCCCATCGAAATCAATGAAGAACACATACGACCAGGATCCGAATTTCGTCGGCCGTGTTTCTATCCGGGACAAACTGATCTGGCGGTGGTGAAACGGCCCCAGAACCCGGTACAGGGCTCCGGGCTCGTTGCGCGTAGACACCAGTATGGATGTTTTGTCCTGACCGCTGGGACCCACGTGCTGGCGGCCGATGACG
>JAYGEV010000395.1:0-6744 GCA_046582225.1 Pseudomonadales bacterium | reverse complement strand
ATCTTGATATCCGAACCTGCCGCGGCGCTGGTTCGTGATGAGTTCGCGCTGGGTGGGCGCCAGGCGTTCGAGCTGAAAGGCCTCGGTTGTGCGGTTGCGTTCGAGATCGCTGGCGCCCCTGACCTCGACGCTACCGAGGGTGCGGTTGACCCCGCAGACCCGTCTGCTAAGGTGCCGCGGCCCAACGAGTGAGTGCGATGACCAAAATTTTTCTGCAGGCCTGTCGTGGTGAGGCCACTGAATTCACGCCGATATGGCTCAACCGCCAGGCAGGTCGTTATATGCCTGAGTATCACCAGGTAAAGGGTGACCTGCCGAGCCTCGACTTCTTCAAGAATCCTGAGCGTGCGGCCAAGGCGACGCTCGACGCCCAGCGCATACTTGGGGTAGACGCGGCCATTCTGTTTGCCGACCTGCTGCCGATCATGGAGCCGATGGGGCTGCGTCTGGATTACAAGCCGGGTGAGGGCCCGGTGTTCGACAACCCCGTGCGCACTGCCAAAGACATCGACCGCCTTGTCACTGCACCCGCGGAACAGGCCACGCCGTATATTGCGGAGACGATTACCAACATTCTGGCGGAACTGCCCCGGGAGACGGCACTCGTCGGTTTTGCCGGTTCACCTTTTACCCTCGCCTCGTACGCCATCGAAGGTAGAGGCTCGCGCAACTACGTGCTGGTCAAGAAGCTCATGTACGAGCATGAGGATCTGTGGAACAAGCTGCTCGACAAGCTGGTCACCCAGGTTACGAGCTATTTGCAGCTGCAGATAACCGCGGGCGTTGAAGCCGTTCAGCTGTTCGATACCTGGGTGGGGTGCTTATCGGTTGCGGACTTTCGGCGCTACGTGTTCCCGCATACGCAGCGATTGATTGCATCGCTCAAAGGCCAGGTTCCGGTAATCTATTTCGGGACCGGGAACGGCCATTTGCTCGAGGATGTGCTGCAGGCCGATCCTGACGTCCTGGCGCTGGACTGGCGGGTTCCTCTGGGAGAAACCTGGTCGCGGCTCGGGTGTCGCGCGGTACAGGGCAATCTAGATCCCATCGCGTTGTGTGCGGATCAGGTAACGGTGGCTCATCAGGCGCAGCTGGTTCTCGACGAAGCCGGAGGCCGCCCCGGGCACATCTTTAACCTTGGTCACGGCATCATTCCCGAAACGCCAGTGGACAACGTTAAGTACCTGGTCGACTACGTTCACGAACATTCTCGTCGTGGCGCCTGAGCGGCTGACAGCCCTTTGTCTGGCGGTCGCGTTCTGGATCCCGCTGATCATCTGCACGTATCTGGCGTTCGCACCGAGCCCTCCGGATGTGGCATTCGGACTCAGCGATATAGCGCTGCACGGTTTTGCGTTTTCCTACCTGACGTTTTCGTTGGGGCTCGCGTATCAACATCGGTATTGGCTGGTTCCTGGGGCCTTGATGGTCGCATACGGTCTGTTCGTCGAGGCTGTGCAGGCGTTCGAGCCGGAACGTTCCGCCGAGTTCAAGGATCTTGTGGTGGATCTGGCCGGCGTTGGTATTGGCCTGTGGCTCACGCGCTCGATCGGTCCCTGGGTGCGCTCGACTGCAAGTCGGCTGGCGAGCTCGATGAACCTGGGATCTGACAAACCTTCGGGCGGGTAGCTTCGACGCGTGGACGCGTTAGTCCGCGGGCTCTTTCGGCAGTATTTGAATTGCGTCGAGTACCGCCTGGCTGCGCCAGATAATGGCTGGTTGCGCGGCGTCACTTGTCGCGTTTGCGACCACGTAGATCTCCAGTCCCGATTCTCGAAACCGGCGACTGTCGGTTTCATATTCAATTTCAAATCGCATATGACACACGGCAGTGCTGTCGAATACGAACGTGTCGGTAGAGGTGATCCGAAACTCGTGCAGCGTGGCGGCATCGGCGAACTCCTGATAGCTGGCAACGACGTCGTCACGTCCTATGATCGGTGCACCTGCATCTGGTGGAAGCAGTACCACATCGGGGTGGTAGTAGTCGGCGAGCTGATCAAACTGCCCCGCTTGCCACGTCGCGTTGAGGCTCAGGATGAGTTGGTTGGTCCGCTCATCGTCGTTCACGAGCGCTCGCCCTTATGGTTCGGTTCAGCCTATGATTGCCGGAAAGGAGATGGTGATGCGCATTGTACTACGCGTGGGTGTGGCGTTCGTGCTTTTGTTTGCGATGGTCATGGGGTTGCAGCAGATCGCCGCGGAAAGCGGCGAAGTTGTTATGTTGACTACTGTCGATGAAAACGGTGCTCTACAGCAGACGCGGCTGTGGGTTGTGGATCGGGAGGGTCAGCAGTGGTTGCGTGCAGGGGTAAAACAATCGGATTGGTTTGTGCGCATGCAGGCAAACAATCTGATCAAAGTAGAGCGAAAAGGGGTAACGCGTGCCTACCTGGCGGTTCCCGATCCGTCGGTATATGAGGAGATCAACGATCTGATGAACGAGAAATACGGTTGGGCCGACCGCTACACCGGGTTCCTGTTTGGGCGGGATGCGTCTGTGCCAATCAATCTGCAGGTCGTGCCTGCAGAACCTCATTGATCAGCGCAAGATGACTGCCCAGAAACAGGTCGGACACCACTCGGTTTTTGATCGTACCTGAAGGCTCGATCAGATAGGTGACTCGACGGACGCCGAATCCCAATGGGCCATCAACGCCGTAGGCGCGAATGGCGACCTTCTTCGTATCACAAAGCAATGGAAACGGCAGCGAGAATGCTTCCGCGAAGCGCTTGTGGCTGCTGGTGCTCTGGGGGCTTATCCCCACAACCTGAACATTGAGTTCCGACAGATCCTCGTGTTGATCGCGAAAGGCGCATGCCTCCCGGGTGCACACCGGGGTGAAATCTGCAGGATAAAAGTAGAGAACCAGTGCTCCCCTCGGGAGCAGATCCGACAAACGTGCGGTGTTGCCATCCTGGTCGAGCAACTCGAAGTCCGGGGCGATCTGGCCGGTTTTCAGCATGGTTGGGTCCCTGAGTCGTATTCGTTTGCGCCGCTTGTCAGTCGCGGCTGGCCATCGTTGAACGCGTATGTTAACCGCATGCCGCTTGAGAAATCGATCATGCAGCCACTTGTTTTGCCATGACAAAGTATTGGCTCAGCCCGTTCGACAACAGGACGGTCGTCGAACGCAAATGGTATGTCGGCCGTCAGGTCGACCCAATGACGGAAACTCGAGCGTGATCCGCCCGATGGAGCTGGTACCGGGCCGCTGTCGATCCGGCAACCACCCCCCGCCAGCGACTCGACGTGCATAAATCGGCCGGTTTTCGTTTCGACCTCGAGCGCGCCCAGGCTCTCCGGTGGTGTACTTTGCGATTCAGCCAGGTAATGAACGCTGCGAATTGATGCGAGTTTTTCGCCAAGCAACAGCTGGCATGCGGCGATCTCAGATGTCTTCACAATAGCGTCCAGGTGATCTGAAAGCGCACGCGGCGTTCATGGGTGATCGATGTTGGTTCTCACCCAGGAAAGCCTGGTATCGGTGTAGAACTCGAAACCAGGATTCACGGCTTCCGGATCGTCCAGGCTGCCAACGGTAATGTCGACGTCGTCCGGATGGGTGTCGTTAATGCACACAACCGGTGTGCCGCATTTTCCGCAGAAGTAGCGGTTGCCATGCTCGGAAGACTGCAGCAGCGTGGGTTCGGCGCCGGTGTATTTGAACCCGCTGATCGGGGCGACGAGCCAGGTTACAAATGCCGCGCCGCTGGTTCGCCTGCACATCGTGCAGTGACAATGCCCCGCCCGATAATCGCCATCCTCGAGCTGATAACGCACCTCGCCGCAGAAACATCCACCTTCGATCATGGTGTCCTCCCGATTGCCGCTGTCCGTGCGGCCGCACACTCAGATTGTATCGCTCAAAACCATAACAGACCGACCCGCCAATTGGGATCGATTCGCCGCGGGTTGCTTGGACTCGTGACATTCAGGCAGGGGTCCCCTAGCATTCTGGCCACACAGAAAAGGGAGCGAGACATGTCTGGATTATTGCGCGCTGTCGCGTGGATCGCGATCCTCGGGTTTGCGTCGGCTTGTGAACCTCGCGACGCTCAACCGGGTTTGTGGCTCAGCGGTGAGCAGGCCGGCGCACTGCCGACTGATTGGGCGTTTACCGATGAGCACACAGAGATTGCGGTCGAGGTCGCTACCCCATATCTGTTGAGCCACTCCGTCACCATCTGGTGCGCCCAGGTCGGGGGCACCTTGTACATTGGTGCAAGCGTACCGGATGACAAGAACTGGCCTGGGTGGGTCGCGGATGACCCCAACGTGCGATTGAAGATTGGCGATGACATTTACGCGGTGAGGCTCGATCAAATCAGCGATGAGACGGAAATCGCGGCGGTGCAGCAGGCATACATGCAGAAATACGATGTGGAATCGGTGGGCGGCGGAGCACCCGTTCGTTACTGGCGTGTCGGTGCGTGAACTGAAATCAAAGGGACAGGCTCGGCATCATGATGCATAGCCCGGTGACGCACATTGGTTTCGCAGCCGCACAGGTCCTGGCGCACTGAACCGGTTCGTGTCCCGCGCACAGCGATTCGAGATTGGCGTTGTGAGCGGCCAGGTAAGATTCGTTGACCGCCACGCCGCAGCCGCAGTTGCCACACTGCGTGTACACCGCCACGCATTGCCTGGATGAAGCGCAAAGGCGCTGGCCTTCGCCGACCCGTAGCACATTGCCGGCTTCCTGCGCGAGTGTGGATTGTGCCAGACCGAGCAGAATGAAAACCGTCGCGGTCGCCAGCCGCCTCACAGCTTTATCACGAACGGCAGCGCGAGCAGCACCATTCCCGCAAGCAGCAGCAATACGGTGGTTTCGATGAAGTATGGCGATGCCATGAGTGCGATACCGGCGACAAAGGGTACGACCGTTCGCTGTTTGCGGCCGTAGATCAGATAACCGAAGCCGATGCTCCCAAACAGCAAACCCCACAGGAGTTTTGATTCATCCATCGGTGTCTTCCGAAGGGCCTCTATCTGTAGATCGTGTCCGAACCATGGCGGATTTCGAGCGCCTGACGCTCGGTTTTCTTCAATCCTTTTACCACCAGCCCGAAGGAGCGATCGATCATTCTTTCGAGTTCTCCGGTAGGAATGGAGCCGTCGAGAACCACGGTGTTCCAGTGAGCTTTGTTCATGTGGTATCCGGGTAGAATAGCGTCAAAGATGTCACGCAACGCGAGTGCTTCTTCTGGATCGCACTTCAGATTCATGCGCGCAGCCTGGTCGTCGAATCCGAGCGTTGCGAACATCTTACCGCGGATTTTGTAGACGTAAACCTCCGGGCTAAAGGGAAAGTCCTCAGTCGCTTCGGGCTTGCTCGACAGGTACGCTTGCGCTTGCTTGTCATTCATCCTGGATGCAATCCGGCAGCGCAATCCTAGTCCTCACTGTAATCCTTGAATATGCAATTTCGCGCGAACTCGGTGACTTCGTTGGAACTCCAGTCGCCTTTGTCTTTGTCGACCATGGACTTGCACCAGGCATCGCTCCCGATTTCCGGTGCGCAGGCACTAAGAAAGATGAGCAACACCGAAATCATCAGGCACTTGGCGTTCGTCATGACTGAATTCTCACACGCATCGAACGATCCCTTTTTCTGCTCTTTCGGCGACAATGTGTGAACCGTTGGCCTGTTGAATGTGTGCGATAAACAGGGTAATTTGGCCGCGAAATCGGTTTGGCTGTGAGTCTAACTCGGTTCTGAACTCGCTTTGATAGAAGTTTCTCGAGAGTTGTGTGGGTACTGATCGATCGAAATTTGCACCCCTACTGCAAACGCGCACTGCATGAACTCACAAGGTACTTATGAAGCTTTTTGTTGGAAATCTCCCCTGGAGCGTTTTGGATCAGGAACTCGAGGATCTCTTTACGCAATTCGGCAACGTGGATTCAGCGAAGGTCATCACCGACCGGGATACCGGCCGTTCCAGAGGATTTGGATTTGTCGAAATGGACGATGACTCGGGCCGCGCTGCTATCTCTGAGTTGAACGAGACAGAGGTATCCGGGCGCAAGCTGACGGTTAACGAAGCGCGCGACCGAAAACGGTAACCGTTGGCGTTAACTTTTGATGTGCTGAGTCAGGTACTTGTCCAGCTGATTGGCGAACGCCTGGACATCTGACTTTCCGAACGATGCAGGTCCGCCGGTAATTGAGCCGGTGCTGCGCAACTCGTCCATCAAATCGCGCCTGGCAAGATGCTCCTTGACGTTCTCGGGATTGTACAAGGTGCCGCGAGGATTGAGCGCGGCTCCACCTGACGCCACAACTTCCGCGGCCAGCGGAATGTCCGCGGTAATGATCAGGTCGCCTGGCTCCATGCGTGCGACTATTTCGTTGTCGGCGACGTCAAAACCTCCTGCAACCTGAATCGATGAGATGTACCGCGACGCGGGCACCCGAAGAAACTGATTGGCAACCAGCACCGTGTCTACCTCGCGCTTGTCTGCCGCCCGATACAGTATTTCCTTCACGGCTCCTGGACATGCGTCGGCATCCACCCAGATCCGGATCACCAGGCTTGGCTCACTTGCACTTCACGACCATGGAGCGGGTAATCTGCGATCCAGCGGTAGACCAGTCGTTGGTTCCGATGCTGGAACTGCCTGCGTTGGTGACCTGTGACTGGATCTCGAAGCCGGACCCCTCACAGGCTTTGTCGGCCAACGCGTGGCATCCGTCCCAGGTCGGAGCGCCGCCGGAGCAATCCAACACGAAAACGCCC
>JAYGEV010000195.1:0-3746 GCA_046582225.1 Pseudomonadales bacterium | reverse complement strand
TTCGCGTTGAGTAGATGGCGCCGGTTTCGTTAGTCCTCGCTTCAGCTTCACCGCGGCGGGCGATGTTGCTCGAGCAGATAGGCGTGCCGTTTTCCGTTCGAATCCCGCAGGTCGACGAAACACCGCGCTCAGGGGAGGCACCTGGAAGCTACGTTGAACGACTGGCTGGGAATAAAGCCCAGGCGGTGGCCCGGGCTGGAGATCTCACCCTTGCGGCCGATACCGTGGTAGTCCTGGACGGTGAAATTCTCGGCAAACCGGATGGTCGAGATAATGCAATCGGCCTGCTCGAGAGATTGAGCGGTCGGACCCATCAGGTGATTACCGGGGTTGCTATCACCGACCTGTCCCGCCTGCGCTCTATGCATGTCGTGGCAGAAGTGACGTTCCGCACCATCGATGCCGATGAGGCGAGTGCCTACTGGAATACCGGGGAGCCTGCGGACAAGGCTGGCGGTTATGGTATTCAGGGTATTGGGGGTATATTTGCGCGAAGTATTAACGGTAGCTACAGCGCTGTGGTTGGCTTGCCGCTGATGGAAACAGAGGTGCTTCTGCGCGAATACGGCGTAGATACCTGGCGCTATCGCAATGGCTGAAGAACTGCTCATCAACGTCAGCGAGTTTGAAACTCGGGTGGCGCTGCTATCTGGCGGATCTGCCCAGGAGATCCATCTGGCTCGCGCGGACGGGTACAGCCTGACGGGCAATATCTATCTTGGCAGGGTCGACCGTATCGTGCCGGGCATGCAGGCGGCATTCGTGTCCGTGGGCCTCGAGCGACCAGGCTTTCTACACGTTCGCGACATCGAAGGCCCGCGCCTGATGCTGGGCGAGGAAGCGCAACCGCGTCCGGATATTCGTGAACTGCTGCATGAAGGCCAACCGCTCATGGTGCAGATTACCAAGGATCCGATTTCCGGCAAAGGCGCCAGGCTCACCACTCAGGTCGCGATCGCCTCCAGGTATCTGGTGTTGATGCCGTTCAACGACCACATAGGCATTTCGCAGCGTTTGGATGAAGAGGAAGAACGCGACCGCTTGAAGTGTCTTGTTGAGGAGATACGCCAAGCCCAGGGGATACACATGGGCTTCATCGTGCGCACCGTGGCCGAAGGCGTTGACCGGGAACCCATCGACGCGGATATTCGCGTGCTGGCGCGGATCTGGGACAAGGTCTTGCACAACAGGCGGGCGGGTGCATGTCCCGGGCTCGTATATGAGGAGTTCCCACTCCACATTCGAGTCGTTCGCGATCTGGTCAATTCCAATGTGGATATCATCCACATCGACCATCAGCGTACGTTTGATCGCGTTCGCGACTTTGTCAGTGAATTTCTCCCTGAGTTCAACGATCGCCTCGTCCTGTACGACGGAGACTGCCCGCTGTTCGAGCAGTACGGTGTGGACGATGAGCTGAATCGGTGTCTGGCGCGCAGGGTGCCTCTGAAGTCCGGCGGTCATCTGGTGATCGAGCAGACCGAAGCGATGATCACCGTGGACGTCAACACCGGTAAATATGTCGGCACGGACAGCCTCGAGGAGACCGTATACCGCACCAATCTCGAGGCGGCCTTGACCGTTCCGCGGCAACTCCGATTGCGCAACCTCGGTGGCATCATCGTTATCGATTTCATCGATATGGAGGAACCCGAACATCAGCGCAGCGTGTTGCGAGCGCTGGAGGAGGCCTGTGATCCGGACCCGGCAAAAATTCGAATCGAAGGGTTTTCATCGTTGGGACTGGTTCAGATGAGCCGCAAACGCACCCGCGAAAGTCTGCTTCAGCAGGTATGTGAACCGTGTGGTCACTGCCACGGCCTGGGCATGGTAAAGACCGCCGAGACCACCAGTATTGAGGTACTCAGGTCTCTCGTTGAGGATGCGCAGATCTCCTGCGACACTCCCGCCGACGATGCGCATTACCTGATCCGTGCATCAGAACCGGTGGTGCACCGCCTCCTGGATGAAGATGCCGAACAGCTCGCGGCGCTTGCGCGCCTGATCGGGTACGAGCTGCGGATGCAGGTGGAGCCGAGCTACGGGCCGGGGCAATTCGATATCTCCTTCGTTTGAGCAGTTTGGTGCGCGCTGGATAATATCGGGCCGAGTTGGGCGATCGAAATTTTTGCGGTTTGCCGGGGTCTAAATACCTCGAAACGTAACCTTTGTTGTGTATTCCACAAGGATGGATTCAGCAGTTGCACCGTCTCGTTCTCAGGCCCTTCCTGGTCGTCCTCACCCTGGGGATGCTGGTTGTCGCTTTGTCCCAGGTCGCAGGAAGGCTGGCGTTCATGGTTCTGGACGACCTGGAGCTCGCCGCTAATCAGTGGCTGTCCGGGCAACACATTCGTGTTACTGGTCTGCAGGGACGCTGGCGCTACCTGAATCCGGTGCTGATGATCGACCGGGTGGATATGCCGGCTGGCTATCTGGTCGATGTCGTCGTGGAGCTGGATTGGTTGGAGAGCCTGGTCCGTAACCGATTCGTTGCCCGGCGCTTTGTGGTCGACGACGCAATGGTGCGGGTAGAAAACCGCGACGGCCAGTGGCGTCTGGCCGGCGCAGCTGCGCCGGCTGATTTCGATCCCAGTGGGCTTTTGTATCACAGCGATGAGCTCAGTTTTGGTGGATCGATCGCTCTGCTTGGCGAGCAAGCCGAAGGCGCCCGGGAACAGCAGGGAGGCATCGACGCTCAGGCCTCGGTTCCGATTCGGATCGACTTGACCGCCACCAATCGAGGCGGCGTACACCGGTATCGGTTGAAGCTGCGCAATCAGGGCGGCAGTTGTGACGACCCGTGTCGGATATCGCTGGAGTATCAGGCTCGGGAAGGGCTGTGGCTGTTGTGGGACGAAGCGATTCAGTTGCAGGTCACCGCCAGCCGATTCCGTCTGCCCAGGCCGCTGCTTGGCGTGAGCGCGCTTGAGGTGGTTGCCCTGGGTTTGGATTGGCATCAGCTCGGCAAGGATTCGGGTGGCCATCTGAGTGTGCGGATTAATGGACTTGAACTGCCTGCTGATGTGTTGGTAGGCGGCGAACTGCAGGCGCGGGTGCAAGGCCACAAGGGCGTTCATCAGGCGATGATCGACCATCTCACCATCCAGCAGCGGTCTGAACAGGCGGCCAGCACGATACGTATGCCGGTAGTGAGCGTCCGCAAAGACCCACAGCTCGTCCAGCTGTGGGCGCATGGTCTGGATATTGGCGAACTGGCCGGGTTCCTGGGCGACGCACTACAGGGGCTGGACGTTCCGAAACGATGGCTGAGCGAATTGAACATCCACGCCGAAGCTCTGAATCTGCGTGGCTATCTGCGTCTGCCCACCGGCGAGATCGGCTATGCCAGTACGCTCACCGGAGTTGAGCTGGATGGATTCCGCGGTGTGCCGTTCATGCGAGGAGGTGCGGGTGAGCTGTTGGGTTTTGCCCGGGGCGCGCAGTTCAAGCTGAAGGGGCAGGACATGCTTCTTCAGTTCGCGGATACATTTACCGACAAGTGGCAGTTTCCGTATGTGCAGGGCACCCTGCTGGGTTGGTTCAAAGACGGCTACATCGGCTTGCGCGGGCTCAATTTCAGGGCCGAGACGATGTTCAGTCGAATATCCGGCGGCTTCGCGGTCGCGCGACCGGAGTCACGCTATGAGCAACGGCTGACTCTGCTCATCAATGTGGATGCGGTGGAGATCGAGCAGGCGCGAACGTTCGTACCGTTCAAATTGTCGCCGGAGCTTGCAAAATGGCTG
>JAYGEV010000145.1:0-2045 GCA_046582225.1 Pseudomonadales bacterium | reverse complement strand
AATGTCGGGCTCTTTCTGGATATGGCGCCTGCGCGGGATTGGCTGCACAAGCACAGCTCAGGGGCCGCAGTGCTCAACCTGTTTGCGTACACCTGTGCGTTTTCGGTAGCTGCGGTGGCGGGTGGCGCAACGCGGGTCGTGAACAACGACATGAGCCGCAGCGCCTTGGACTGGGGCGTTGAGAATCATCGGGAAAACCAGCACGACCCGCGAGTCGCAGGCATGCTGGCGAAAAACCTGTTCAAGTCCTGGTCGAAGATCCGCCAGCTCGGTCCGTACGACGTAGTGGTCATAGACCCACCGACAAATCAGCGCGGCAGCTTCAATGCCGAAAAGCAGTACGGTCAGATTCTCAAGCGCATTCCGGAGTTCACACGCGCGGGCGGAAGCGTTCTCGCCTGCCTGAACTCGCCGTTTCTAAATACCGATTTTCTCCCCAGCCAGATGTCGCGATGGTGTGCCGGATGCGAGTTCGTGGAGTATCTGCGCGCTTCAGAGGATTTTCCGGATCGATTTTCAGATCGAGCGCTGAAGGTGGCGGTATTTCGCTACTCAGGATGAGGACGCTGCGTTGTCGTTCATCTGCGCCATCAGGTCACCATCGCCGCGCGGACGCGGGCTGACGAGCGCTCTTTGAGGGCATTGCGCAACCGGCTGACGGTGGTTGACTGTTCAAGCCGAACCGATTTCGGCAGATCGGTGACATCCGCGGGTTGGTGATTCGCCGCCGGGGTCGTGAGTACCGCAAAACAGCGCGCGGTGAGTACAGCCTGGTCGATGGCGTCCTGGCGGATGACGTCGTCGTAGCGAACATAGTCTTCCTCGCCCAACCACACCAGCACACCGAAGCAGGCGAGGTAGCGGTTGCTGTGCATCCCGAATTCGTCGGTCTCTTCAGGCCCGCTCACGTCTTCGACGAAAACCGCATGCCGTCGCGGGAACACCGAGTAAAGCTGGACCAGCACCTTCGCGCAGTCCTTGAAGAAGTCGTCGATGTTGATATCGGTCATTGCCGATAGCTGGCGAGGAACTGTTCCAGTTGCTCCAGGGCGAATTGCAGCTCTTCTTCATGGGGCAGGAACACCATTCGGAAGTGATCGGGCTCAAACCAGTTGAAGCCGGTTCCCTGGACGATGAGGATCCGTTGCTGGCGCAGCAGGTCCAGCGCAAACAGTTCGTCGTCCGAGATATTGAACTTGTTGACGTCGAGCTTTGGAAACAGATACAGCGCACCCCTGGGCTTGGTGCAGGTAATACCGTCGATTGCGTTGAGCATGTTCCAGGCCAGATTGCGCTGTTCTAACAGGCGACCGCCGGGAACCAGATATTCCTGAATGCTCTGATAGCCGCCCAGTGCGGTCTGGATCGCGTGTTGCGCCGGGACGTTGGCGCACAGGCGCATGGATGCCAGCATCCTCAGCCCTTCAAGATAGCCCTGCGCGCGATCCTTGGCGCCGCTGATCACCATCCACCCCGATCGGAAACCGGCCACCCGGTAGGTTTTGGACAGGCCGTTCATCGTCACTACCAGCAGATCGTCCGCCAGAGTCGCCATGGGTACATGCTCAGCGTCGTCGTAGAGAATCTTGTCGTAGATCTCGTCGGCGAACACGACCAGGTCCCGCTCGCGGGCAATCTCCACCAGGTCTTCAAGCAACCCGCGATCGTATACCGCGCCGGTGGGGTTGTTGGGATTCACCACGACGATGGCCCTGGTCCGCGCCGTGATTTTGTTGCGGATGTCGTCGAGGTCCGGGCTCCAGTCGGCCTGTTCGTCGCACCGATAGTGCACGGCTTTGCCGCCACTGAGATTCACCGCCGCCGTCCACAGCGGGTAGTCGGGCGCCGGGATCAGCACCTCGTCGCCATCGTTCAGAAGTCCCTGCAGCGACATCACAACGAGTTCCGAGACCCCGTTACCCAGGAAGATGTCTTCAATTTCGACGTTGAGAATACGTTGCTGCTGGCAGTACTGCATGATCGCCTTACGCGCCTGGTAAAGGCCTTGAGAATCGCAGTAGCCCTGGGAATTCGGGAGATTGTGG
>JAYGEV010000099.1:0-7381 GCA_046582225.1 Pseudomonadales bacterium | reverse complement strand
ACCAACGCCAGGCTCATCGTCGTGGATCATGATCTCATCGACGTCTACCGTCAGGCGCGCGTCGATATCAATCCATTACCCGTCGAGATTTTGTGGCACGGCCCAGAGAGCGGCGATGAGTTCGTCAGGTTTGATTCGTTGCTGAACGGCGTCAATACGCTGCCCGAGGTAGATATTGCGCCCAATGATCCAATGTCGATCATCTACACCGGCGGTTCCACCAGCATGCCCAAGGGCGTGCTGGCGCCCCATATGCATTACATTGCCGCCGCCGAACGATATAAGGAAATCACCCAATCGCAGCCCGATGACGTGCACTTTGCCAACTCGCACTTCTTTCATGTAGGTGGCCAGCAGTTCGGGTTGATGGGTCCGCTTTACTGCGGCACAACGGGTGTCATGACCCGGTGGTTCAGCGTGTCTAACTACTGGCGTATCGCACGGGAAACCGGCGCCACGATCATTGACCCCATAGGCACCATGATCTCCGCCCTGCTCGCCCCCGAACCATCGCCTGCGGATCGCAATCACAAGGTTCGTGTCGGCATTGGCATCGCTTCCGGGCAGGTTCGCGCAGCGTTTCGCCATCAGTTCGAAGAGCGTTTCGGTGTGCCGCTGCTTGAGGTCTACGCAATGACGGAGGTGGGCGTGCTTCTGTGCAGTGAACGCCTTGAGGACAAAACCCTGAATTCCTGCGGTAAGACTTATGGTTGGGCCGATATCTGTATCGTGGATGAGTACGAGAGCCCCGTACCCACGGGCGAGCAGGGCCAGATCCTGTTGCGGCCCACGTCGACGAACTGCTTTATGCTCGAATATGTTAACAAGCCGCAGGAAACGATCGCCGCCTGGCGTAACCTTTGGTACCACACCGGGGATATTGGCTATCTCGACGACGACGGTTACCTGTACTTTGTCGGTCGCCAGGCACACTGGGTGCGCGTTCGCGGAGAAAATGTCTCCGCGTTCGAAGTGGAGAAGGTGCTCACCGAGCATGCGGCAATTGAGGACTGTGCGATCGTCGGCGTACCGGCTCAGCTCGGCGAAGAAGACGTGAAGGCGTATGTGCAGCTCGCGGCGGGCGCGTCGCTGGCGCCCGAGGCGATCGTCGACTTCTGCAAGGCGAGTCTGGCGTACTTCAAGGTTCCAAGATTCATTGAATTTGTCAGCGAATTTCCGCGCACCATTACCAAGCACGAAATCGAGCGACACGCGTTGCGAGCGCGCGGTATCGGCGATGCCTGGGATCGGGATGGCACGTAAAACCGATCCAAAAAACTTCGAACGTGTTTTAGACGCAGCGGCGACACTGTTTCTGGACGTGGGTTACGACGCTACCTCAATGCAGCTGCTGGCTGACCGGCTTGGGTTGCACAAGTCCAGCTTGTATCACTACGTAGAAGGTAAAGAAGATCTGCTTGAGCACCTGATCGACGAGGCTCAGACAACCGCGGAAACCGATCTCGAAACAGCGGAACAGGATACTGAAAACAGCTATCTCACCGCCATCAGGCTCGCCATCGAGCAGACCCTGAATGATCGACGCCGCGTCAGTCTCGTTCTACGACAGAAGCCCGGAACCGCGACCGGCGATGGGGTCATCACGCGACGCAGAGCCTACGATCAACGGCTCTCCAAACTGATCAAACGGGAACAGCGATCCGGGGCTATTCGCGACGACATTCACCCAATGTTGCTGGCGCGGCTGACCCTCGGGCTGGTGGCCTGGATGGTCGAGTGGTACGACCCGAAACTCACCCGGTTCAGCGCCGAGGAGATCTGTGAAGCGGCACTGGCGGTGGTAACTCACGGCGTTACTCTACCTCAGCCACCTCCGAAGAAACGTCGCTAAGGACCGGCAACCGCACCGGTCCGTATACGGCAGATGGCTGTATCACTTCGGCGACCCCGCTGGCGGTCAGCGCTCCGTGCTGGTCGACGGCAGACAGTTCGACGCTGGCCGTCGGTCGCTGACCCTGCAACGAAACCGAGATGACACGTCCGCTGATCGTGGTGGTTGAACCCAGCGGCGGTCGCCCGAGTAACTCAACCTGCAGACGATGCAAAAACGCATCGTCTCCCATCCAATCAGTGACCAGCTGGCACATCCAGGTCACGAGCTGGGGCCCGGTGGCGCTTTGGTCGTGTAAACCACCTTCGCTGTGACCTGCATCCTGCGACACCACACCCGTGGTGGCCGCGCACCAGGCAACCACGTCCATGATGCTCAAGGGACCTTTGATGAGCGGGCCAAATTCCTCCCCGGGCGATGTCGACTCATACTCACGCACGGCACTGCCACGCCGCTCCTCGGACAAAATGGTGCGTTCGATCTCGTTGAGTTCGTCACCCGTGTAACGCAGTTCCGGTCGATCTTCGATGGCGAGCGCTGCTCCGTGAGGGCGCGCGCATGTGACAACAGCGCTGGCCAGCAACCCGCCGTCTGGCGTGCAAAACTCAACGCGTCCAACCTGCTCGATGCCATCGTCAGTGGAGCTTTCGCTGATCAGCGCGGCGTTTGCCTCAATCGCGGCGCTCGCCGATACGACGTCATAAAACGTCCAGTCCGCCGACCGGTATACCCGACGCCGATCGGCGTGGTCCTGGGTGACCGTTGTTTCATCGACCGCATATAAGAAACAGGGAGGTGCGATCACGCCACCCCAGCGAGACTGGCGCGCGTAGTCGTCGCTGCTCCACAGTGGGTTGTCGTCACCAATGCCCCACGAGAAGTGCTGGATCGCATCCGGGGTTGCGCAGTTGACCCAGGGTGTTCGGAGGCGTTGGACGGGTCGCTGTGCTGGTGGCACCACTGTATTGCTCCTTCTAATCGACTATGAAGCACTATGAAACGACTATCCGGCGATACTATAACAAACCGGTCGGTTGATGATTAAGTCGCTCCAGAATATCTACTTTCCAGTGGAGGACGTGGATTCCTTTGCCACATTCCTTGAAAACGCGCTCGGCCTCGAGCTTAAGTTTCGCGACGGCGATCGGTGGGCGTGACCAGCCCCGTGCCGGTCCTGGAGGTCGACGATATAGCCGCGGCCCGGATCAGGATCATGGATATGGGCGGCACCATTCTCGATGAACGCGACATGGGCGAACACGGGATGACCCTCGCGTTCGCTGCACCGAACGGCCAGGTGCTTGCGCTGCTCCAGCGCGCATAGGCCGCAGGCGTGACCACATTGGGTCGGCCGGTTTAATGAGGGGCTGCGTCCGGTCTGCGCATATACTCGCCCGATGAAGAGCGACCCTATTCGCGTGCTGGAGATCGGAGACGGTGTCAGCTCGGCGTACGCCGCGAAGCTGATGGGCGATCACGGCGCGGACGTCATCAAAGCTGAACCACCAGCGGGCAGCCTGCTTCGTTTACGCGGGCCGTTTCCCGCCGACACACCAGACTCTGAACAGGGCGGTCTCTCACTCGCGCTCGACGTCAACAAACGCGGCGTCACCGTCGATCCCTCGGACGCTGCCGCATGGCAACGACTGCTCGAGTGGGCGGACGTCCTCATACACGACCTTGATGTGAGCACCGCGCGGGCGCGCGGACTCGACGCCCCCGCCCTGGGGCAGAGGTTTCCGGCGCTCGTGACGCTCGCCATTACCCCGTTCGGACACAGTGGGCCTTACCAGAATTACCAGGCCGAGGAGCTGACCCTCGCCAATGCCGGCGGCTGGGCGTATCTGAGCCCGGCAACCCATACCGACCCGTCGCTGCCACCGCTCAAGGCGTGCGGAGACCAGTGCGGGCTGATGGCGGCGGTGGCAGGCGCGATGACGGCGCTTGCGCTGGTTCGCGAGGCACGACGCAGCGGCACCGGAGAGTACATCGACCTGTCGATCTATGCCTACGTTGCCTCGGTGCTCGAAATCGGTATCCCGGCGTACAGCTACATGGGCAGCGTCATTGCCCGCCACCACCAGCGCTCGCTGATTCCCTGGCGGATTTTCCAGGCGAAGGACCGGCCGATATTCATCGTCTGCGTCGAACAGGATCAGTGGGAACGACTGGTTGAGTTCATGGGGACACCAGACTGGTCCACGCTGGAGGTCTTTACAGACCAGCCCAGCCGCGCGGAGAACCAGGATCTCGTACACGAATTCGTGCAGGAGTTTGTCAGCGACTGGACCGCCGCCGACCTGTTCCATGCCGCGCAGAAACACCGTATCTGCATGGCTCCGGTTCTCAGCCTGCACGAAATCGCGACCAACGAGCATCTGCATGCGCGCAGTTTCTTCACCGAGGTAGCACGCGGCGGACGTGCACCACTGCAGCACATGGCTTCAGCGGTGCTGACAACACATGGCCGAGCTGAGGTATCCAGACCGGCTCCGGCGCTGGGCGAACATAATCAGGATCTCAACAACCTGCCCGCGCGCGAACGAACGACGCCGCCCTGCCCACCCGCCTTACCACTGACTGGCGTACGCGTGCTGGACCTCACCTGGGCGTGGGCGGGACCGTTCGCGACGATGAACCTCGCGCACCTCGGCGCTCAGGTGATCCGTATCGAGTCAGAGAAACGCGCCGATCTGTACCGACGCTTCCCGGTGTGTCCGGAGGGTCAGGAACCCACACTCAACTCCTCGGGCATGTTCAACCAGTGGAATCAGGGCAAGTCGAGCATCACGATCGATCTCAGCACCGATGAAGGCACGCAGCTGGTGCGCGAACTCGTCACGCAAAGCGACGTCGTCGTACAGAATTTCGCCACCGGGGTGATCGAACGCCTCGGTCTGGGCTATGAGGCCCTGCGGGCCATCAATCCCGGAATCATCCTCGCCAGCATCAGCGGCTATGGGCAAGCCGGCCCGTATCGCGAATACATGGGTTACGGTCCCGCCATCCCGCCACTCACAGGTCTTGCAGCGGGCACCGGGTACGTGAACGGCGAACCGGAGGAACTCGGGCTGTCGATGCCGGACCCGAATGCAGGAATAACCGCGGCCATGGCGGTGGTCTCGGCACTGTTAAAGCGCGACGAAACCGGTGAAGGAGACCACCTGGATGTGTCTTTGTGGGAAGCCACCGGGGTGCTGAACGTCTCGGCGTGGATGGACTACTCGATGAACGGCCGCGAAGCCGAACGCATCGGCAACCGCCACCCTGACATGGCGCCGCACGGCTGCTTTGGGTGTGCGGGTGAAGACAAATGGGTCTCTATTGCGTGCCGATCCGACGGCGAGTGGCTGGCGCTGTCAGATCTGATGGGTTCGAACCTCGGCAACGACGCACGGTTTGCAACCGTTGCAGGACGCAAGAAACACGAGGATGAACTGGAGGCGGCGATATCCGAGTGGGCCTCGGACCGCGACCGCTGGGAGGTGGCTCGCGCGCTGCAGGCACTGGGGATCGCGGCGTTCCCGGCCATGACCACCGAAGACGTCGTGAATGATCCACATCTGGTGGCCCGAGGTCTCATCGAGAATCTCGCGCATCCGGAAGCGGGTGCGCGCGCGCATACGGGCATTCCGTGGTTGCTAGATCGCCGAGCCAACGGTGTGAGGCACCCGGCGCCGTGTCTGGATGCAGACACCGACCAGCTGCTCAACGAGATTCTCGAATACAGCGAAGAACAACTCATGGATCTGCGCGCGCGGCGCGTCATCGGCGTGTAGCAGATTCCTCGCGCGCCCACGCGCGCGCTTCCACCGAACTGACCCAGGCAATGGCATTGGCCACCAGGCGACGATAGTGGGCGTTCTCATAGGCCGCGGGACCATCGCCTGCCGCCATCCCCACAACCGGGCTGTTGCCGGAGGCCTTGGCCCAGGCCACCACGTTTGTGCCTCGCGGATGGTCCCATTCCTCCATGGGCCAGCGCGACACCACAAAGTTCGCCGGATCCATATCGTAGTCCGACGTAAGCAGGGGCACGACCGCGTCTTCCCAACCCGGCGCGGTAAGGTAGACCTCATCTTCAATCTCGAAGCGATCGGGAATGCCCTCAACCACCGGGTGGTCGCGTGTTGCAACCGAAAGGTTGTGGGGCACCGGCGTGCGCCATCCTGAGGGCGGCATCTCCATGGCGTTGATCAAGCGTGGCTGGGTCAGGAACCATCCACCGGTGATCTGCATGTACTCTTCCCACAACGGCCAGCCGAACAATGCGTGGTGGATGAACACCAAACCGGTTCCAGCTTCAAGCAGACGTGTGAAATCCTCGACCAGTGCGGCCGGCGGCGGATAGGCTTCATCTCCCGGCCAAAACCGCGTGCCTGGCAGGTCGTAGAGCACATAGGCATCAAAACGCTCGGCAGACTCCGGGCGAAACAATCGCGCCGCCGCCTCGGGTTGCTCGCCACGCTCCCAGGTGATGTTCGGATCAGCATCGAACATCGAAAAAAAGGCGTCCGCTTCGAAGTGGTGACCGCCTGTCACTACTAGAACATGAGGTTTACCGACTGACACGTTGATCAGCTACTCCGCCAAATCCAGCGCAATCTCCACGAGCACGCCACCCATTCGACCGGGCAGCCAGGTCGGTGCGCCAGGCCGCAAGCGCGCGAATACGGCGGCCGTATATGCCGGATCATCCAATACGGCTCGCGCCTTTCCGGACAGCCTTTCGCCGCGGATCTGCACCGCTACCGATTGCGGACCCTCGCGGAACTGGCGCCACCACCGTCCATCCACGCCAACAAACACCGTGCCACCTTCACGCAGGTAATTCACCGGTAACTCCCGGCCATCGGGCAGGGTCACCAGCATGACCCTGCCCGCTCTCGCGCCGCCGTCCGCGCTCTTGAGTTCCGCGATCACGGCAGGATTGCTGACAAAACGCAGGTACCCGTAGTACCCCGCGAACGGCACGGCCAGCGCGATGATCAGGCCAATCAGGATCTTGAACATTGTTTGATCGCTACGCGAACGGGTCTATGAATCGATCTGGGCCGTTAACTGTGCAGGCATTTCTTCTCGACGACTGGCGAGAATTTCCGCGATTTCTTCCATCCGCTCTCGACTGAGGTCATAGAAGATGTAAAACGACATGCTCGCGATGCCAATAATCATTGCCGGTGGGCCTGCAATGAGCCCGAGGTAATAGATGGTATCCGGCGCTATCTCACCCACCTGCGCGCCTTTCGGGAAGCTGATCAGATCCAGCGCAAGACCGCCGAGAATCGTTGCCAATCCGACCGACGCCTTGGAGACAAAAGAGCGCGCCGAAAAGATGATTCCCTCCTGACGTACGCCTTCGCGAAGCTCAAGTTCATCCGCAATATCCGCGAACATGGAATTGAATGTCACCAGCATGGCCGGTGCAAGCAGACCGGAGATAAACGCCGACGCCAGAAACAGAACGAACAACACCGGATCACCGTTCTCCGGTAGGATGTCGGTAAACAATCGCAGAACAATGAGAAT
>JAYGEV010000036.1:0-6767 GCA_046582225.1 Pseudomonadales bacterium | reverse complement strand
GCAAAGCAACGGTTTCTCTGTGGTCGAGGCTTCTGCCGGAACCGATAGCGGTGCGCTGGAGGGATTGGAGTTGAGCGGTATCGACTGCATCGTCGCGACGGCCGATCTGCTGCCGACGTTCGGCCACGACGTTCTGGATCAGGTTCCGGTGGTTCTCGTGGACCATGTGGGTGATGCCCGACAGGCAGTGGCCGCGATGAAGGGCGGGGCAACCGACTATGTGGTCGCCCCCTTCGAAGCTGACGAACTGGTAGCTGCGGTCGAGCGCGCCCAAATCGACGCCCCCAGGTCCGCAGGCGGCCCGCTGAACATGGTTGGCGAGAGCAAGCCCATGCTCATTCTGTTTGAGTTGATCGCGAAGGTCGCCCCAACTGACTCCACGGTTCTCATCGAAGGCGAATCCGGAACTGGCAAGGAACTCGTGGCCAGGGCGCTGCACGCGGCCAGCACCCGCCGCCACGCTCCGCTGATCACGCTGAATTGCGCGACCATCCCTGCCCCGCTCATCGAATCTGAGTTGTTCGGTCATCCCGACAGTTCCGCCAAAGCACGGCCTGCGCTCCAGCGCGGTCTTCTCGACGCAGCCGACGGCGGAACTCTGTTTCTCGACGAGATCGGCGAGTTGCCGTTGGAAGTCCAGGCCCGGCTGTTGCGCATTCTCCAGGACGGCGAACTCAGAGAGTATGGCACCACCGCTGCCCGCCGCATCAATGTTCGTCTGATTACCGCAACCCACCGCGACCTCAGGCAACTCATGGCAACCGGTCAGTTTCGAGATGACCTCTACTATCGGCTGAACGTCGTCAATCTGCCTATTCCGCCGCTGCGCCACCGCGGTGACGACGTGCTGAGGCTGGCCGAGGCGATCCTCAATCGCACAGCGGAACGGCTCTCGAAATCCTGCTCAGGGTTTACCGATTCGGCCAAAGAAGCGATGCTTGCGTGTCGCTGGCCGGGCAATGTACGTGAACTGGAAAACGCCATCGAACGAGCGGTCATTCTCTGCGATGGCGGAGAAATCAAATCCGAACTGCTGGCAATCGATCTCGCCCCGAGTCTGGTGACCGAGGACAACGACGCGGCATCGGACCACACCTCACTGGAAGATTATTTCGTCAAGTTCGTCACCAAACATCAGGACCAACTCACCGAGACCGAGTTGGCAAGCAAGCTGGGTATCAGCCGCAAGAGCCTGTGGGAGCGTCGCCAGCGACTCAATATCCCGCGCAAGAAAACCCGGAAGCGCGGTCCACGCAGGAATACCCCTTGAGCGAACCCATTCGACTCGATGCGAGAGCGCACCGCGCGTTTCAGGAAGGCGTCGATCCCAACGCGCTGGACGTAACCCAGCGACTCAGCGAGGCGGGATACCAGGCGCTGCTGGTAGGCGGCTGTGTCCGAGACCTTTTGCTGGGCCTGACCCCCAAAGATTTCGATGTTGCCACCAGCGCGACGCCCGAAGAGGTTCACCAGTTGTTCCGTCGCTCCCGCCTGGTGGGAAGGCGGTTTCGCATCGCTCACGTCCGATACGGTCGCAACCTCATCGAGGTGTCCACGTTTCGCCGGGCCCATCCGACCGAACAGGACGAACGCCATCATTCCGAAGAAGGCCTGATTCTGCGCGACAACGCTTACGGCACTCTGGAAGAAGATGCTTTCCGCCGCGATTTCACGATCAACGCCCTGTACTACGATCCTGAAACGGCGGAGGTTCTGGACTTCGTCGGAGGTCTGGAAGATCTGAACAATGCAGACCTGAAATTTATCGGCGACGCACCCGTGCGACTGCGAGAAGACCCGGTGCGGGTTTTACGGGCAATGCGGTTTCAGGCGAAACTCAACTTCATCCTGGACCCGGCGATCACCCGACAATTCGAGGATGCCGCGGGGCGTTTGAGCGCTATTCCCGCGGCCAGGATGTTTGACGAGGTTTCGAAACTGCTGATGTCCGGCTGCGCCGCCAGGGCCTGGTCACTCATAGCGCCGACGCCGTTGCGCAAAGCGTTGTTCCCATCTACCCCGGCAGATGAAGAGATCGTTCATCTCGCTATGGCCAATACCGACGCACGAATCGCCCAGGACAAACCGGTCACGCCCGGATTTCTTCTTGCGGTACTCATGTGGCCCGAATACACAGCGCTCAGCAACGAACTGATCGAAACAAAAAAGCCGGCCGAGGCACGAACGCTGGCCGCGGCCCAGACGTTGGCGCAACAGCAGCAGATCATCGCGATCCCGCGCCGATTCTCGCAATTCGTCCGCGATGTATGGGGGCTGCAGGGACGACTGGAGGCTCGCTATGCGCGCTACGTCGAACGCGTTGCGCAACATCCGCGGTTCCGCGCCGCCTACGATTTCCTGCTGCTTCGTGCCGAGACGGGAGAGCAATCCGAATCCGGGCAACCGCTGCAGGAGATTGCGGACTGGTGGACCACCTACCAAGCCGAAAGTGAAGACGTGCGTCAGGAGATGGTCAGCGCACGGCGACCCAGCCCACCGAAAAAACGGCGGCGGCGACGTTCCTCACGCAGGGGAAAGGAACCGTCGCCTCAAGCAGACGGTTGAACGCAACCCACCGCTTGTTCATTATTGCCCTTACGATGAGCAATCCCGACCCATGACCAACTCCGCACAACACGCGTTGGAAATTCACAGCATGGCTGCGCTCGGCCAGAAGCTCGAAGGCCATGAGCTGCCTCGTTACATCGCCGTTGAAGGACCCATCGGCGTAGGTAAGACGACGTTGGCAAACAAGCTCGCGGAGGTTTTCCAGTATCCGATGCTGTTAGAACCAGCAACCGAGAACCCGTTTCTGGATCGATATTATCGGGAAGGCCGTCGCCACGCGCTTTCGACGCAGCTGTTTTTCCTGCTGCACCGATCCCAACAGATTGCGAGCATCGATGCCAACGATCTGCTGGGTCCTTCGCTGATCGCAGATTTCCTGATGGAGAAGGACGACCTGTTTGCACGGTTGACGCTCGACGAAAACGAATATGCCCTGTACCGGCAAATCCATGAAAACCTCGCGATGAACCCGCCCACCCCGGATCTGGTGATTTACTTACAGGCACCCGTAAACGTTCTACAAAGTCGGATCAAGGACCGCGGAGTTGCCTATGAGCGCGACATCGAGCCCGACTACCTTGAAAACCTGGCCACTGCTTATACCGAATTCTTCCACTTCTACGACGCGGCACCAATGCTCGTGGTCAATGCGGCCGCCATAGACTTCGCCAACAACAACGCGCATTTCGAAGCATTGCTGGACCAGATACTGGCCATGGACGGCCAACGGCAGTACTTCAATCCCAGCCCGACCCTCCTGTAGGTCATCCTGTTATGAGAGATGAGGGCCGAAGATGAGCGCAACGGACTCGCCCGCCTGGAAGAAGCTGACCCAGCTGGCTGCCCGGAGCATTCATACGCCGCTATCGGATTGGCTGACGGCGAACGAGCGCTTCGACCAGTTCAGCTTCCAGGTCGCGGATGTTCTGCTCGATGCTTCCAAACAGCGCATCAACGCCGAGATTCTCGATCAGTTGCTGGAACTCGCCCAGGAGCGTGACGTGCGCGCGCGCATCACAGACCTGGTGAACGGGGCGGAGGTTAACTCCACTGAAAAAAGGCCTGCCTTGCATACGGCGCTGAGGGCTCCCCCGGACTTGCGGCCCGCCAGCGTCTCTGCAGCGATCGAGGAAACCCTGCAGCGGGTGGTCAAATTTGCTGACGCGGTACGCAGCGGGCATTGGCTGGGCCACAGCGGTAAGGCGTTGACCACTGTGGTACACATTGGAATCGGAGGTTCTCATCTGGGCCCGGAGCTTGCGGTACAGGCCCTGCAGGCGACTGAGGCCCGACACCTCGACATCCACTTTGTCGCCAACATCGATCAGGTTGAGCTACGTCAGATGCTGGTCTGCCTGGACCCGGAGCGCACCTTGTTCATTGTCGCCTCCAAATCATTCACAACGCTGGAAACCAGGCTCAATTCCGACTGCGTGCGCAGCTGGTTCTTAGAACGCGTAGGCCAGCACGAAGCCATCGAACGCCATTTTGTGGCAGTTACCGGCAATCCCGACGCGGCAGCCGAGTTCGGCATCCACCCAGACAACGTCTATCCCATGTGGGACTGGGTCGGCGGTCGATACTCGCTCTGGTCCGCGGTGGGCCTGCCCGTCGCGCTGGCCATCGGCGGTCAGGGCTTCCGTGAGCTGCTGGCCGGAGCGGCCGCGGTAGACGATCATTTCACGTCGGTGCCGAATGCCGAAAACGTTCCACTGCTGATGGCATTGATCGGCATCTGGAACTACAACTTCCTTGGCGTCGCAAACCACGCGATCCTGCCGTACAGCGCCGGTATGAAGCGACTGCCCGACCACCTCCAGCAACTGGAGATGGAGAGCAACGGAAAACACGTTAATCATGCGGGCGAAGACGTTGGCGTGCACACGGCGCCCATTATCTGGGGCGGGCAAGGCACCAACGGTCAGCACGCCTTTTACCAGCTGCTGCATCAGGGAACACGCTCGTTTACCGCCGATTTCATTCTGAACGCCGACGCCGATGCGTCCACCACTGAACATGCTCGCTGGTTGCTTGCCAACGGAATCGCTCAGTCGCAGGCGATGATGACCGGCCACAGTGATGCGAACCCCCATCTTCAGGTGGCCGGGGAACACGCCACGACCACCATCGTCCTACGTCGGCTCAACCCGTTTACGTTGGGTTCGCTGCTGGCCATTTACGAACACAAGGTGTTTTGCCAGGGCGTGATCTGGGACATAAACTCATTCGACCAATACGGCGTTGAACTCGGCAAACGTCTGGCCGGACCCATTTTCGACCAGCTCGGCGGCAAGTCCGCGCTGGGTCAGGATGCGTCCACTACGGGTCTGATCGAGTCAATAAGGAAAGCGCAGCGACAGCCGCTGGCGACAGGAGGATCGCATGACTGATACGCACATCATTCCGGTGCCGGACCCGGTACGGGACGCCTGCTATATCAACAACGACCAATACCTGGCGATGTACGAACGATCCATCAGCGATCCGGACGGATTCTGGTCCGAGCAGGCCGACGTCTTCATTGACTGGTATGACAAACCGCAGCAGGTGGCCGAAGCAGAATTCGTCACCGGCAACGTCAGCTGGTTCGCCGGCGGAAAGCTCAACATCTGCTACAACTGCATCGATCGACACCTGCCCGAGCGCGCGAGTCAAACGGCAATAATCTGGGAAGGCGACGATCCGAGCCAGGACCAGCGGATCACTTATCGGCAGCTTCACGACGCGGTGTGCAAGCTGGCGAACGGTCTGCGCGCGCGTGGCGTAACAAAAGGCGACCGGGTGTGCATCTACATGCCGATGATCCCGGAGGCGGCGTACGCGATGCTCGCCTGCATGCGCATCGGGGCAATACACTCGGTGGTTTTCGGCGGCTTCTCACCACAATCTCTCAAGGATCGCATTCTCGACTCAGACTGCCGTGTCGTGATCACCGCCGATGAGGGCGTCCGCGGCGGTCGCACGGTCCCTCTCAAGGAGAACACAGAGGCAGCGTTGAAGGACTGCCCGAATGTGCACACCGTGGTGACCATCAAACGCACGGGCAATCCTGTGGAGTGGCGCGCCCAGAGAGACATCTGGTACGAGGAACTGGTGGCAGACCAACCGGCGACCTGCGAGCCGGAAGTCATGGACGCCGAGGACCCATCGTTCATCCTCTATACGTCGGGTTCCACCGGAAAGCCCAAAGGCGTACAGCACGGAACCGCCGGTTATCTGCTGTTCGCAGCCATGACGCACAAATATGTTTTCGACTATCACGACGGCGACGTGTACTGGTGCACGGCAGACGTCGGGTGGATCACGGGGCATTCCTATATCGTCTACGGCCCACTGGCCAACGGCGCCATCACCTTGATGTTCGAGGGTGTCCCCACCTACCCGGATGCCTCCCGCTGCTGGCAGGTTGTCGACAAACACAAGGTGAACATCTTCTACACCGCGCCCACCGCGCTGCGACAACTGATGGGTCAGGGCGACGGCTTCGTCACCAGCACATCGCGCGCGACGCTGAAGCTGCTGGGCACCGTCGGTGAACCCATCAACCCCGAAGCCTGGGAGTGGTATCACGGGGTAGTCGGCGAGCGTCGCTGTCCCATCGTAGACACGTGGTGGCAGACCGAAACCGGCGGCATTATGATTACACCGCTGCCCGGCGCGACCGCACAAAAACCGGGTTCGGCGACGCGGCCTTTTTTCGGCATCCGTCCGGTGATCGTCGACGCCGACGGCAATGAAATGGAGGGCGCCACATCCGGTAACTTGTGCATCGCCGACAGTTGGCCGGGCCAAATGCGCTCGGTCTATGGTGATCATGAGCGCTTCATACAGACTTACTTCTCCGCCTATAAGGGCAAATACTTCACCGGTGATGGCTGCCGCCGGGACGAGGACGGCTACTATTGGATCACCGGGCGGGTGGATGACGTGATTAATGTGTCCGGCCACCGCATGGGCACGGCGGAAGTGGAAGCGGCGCTCAATTCCCACCCGAAAGTTGCCGAAAGCGCGGTTGTCGGGTATCCCCACGACATCAAGGGCCAGGGCATTTATGCCTATGTCACATTGAAGGGCGGGGAAGAATCGTCGGATGATCTGCGCGGCGAGCTGGTCAAATGGGTGCGAAAAGAGATCGGCCCGATTGCGGCGCCCGATCTGCTGCAATGGGCCCCGGGGCTGCCCAAAACCCGCTCGGGCAA
>JAYGEV010000007.1:0-1872 GCA_046582225.1 Pseudomonadales bacterium | reverse complement strand
AGTGTTTTTGTTGATTCTAATCGCCGTTCAGCCGTCCATAATTAGCGGATTGGACAGATCCACCCCAGCCGCCGCGGCTTTGTGCAGTTCGGGAACGTGCATGCCGGGCCCTAGCTCAACAAGCTCGATGGTTTTGCCATCGGGGTCGCGCATGACACAGAACTTCGAGCCGGCAATCTGACCTTCTTCCGCGTAAAGCGGCTCCGTATGAAAATCGATGCCTTCGGCCGTTAAGCGCTGGTACACGTCCTCTAAGTCCTCTACCGCAAAGCAGATATAGACATAGCCTACGTCGTCCTGGCGCATTTCCATCGGCTTGCGGGTGGGAACAAACTCCAGCAGCTCGATGGCGAAGTCTCCCACTGGTAGCAACACGGCGCGATGCACATGGGGTGGGAGGCGTAACACGCGTTCTCCGGAAGGCCCCGAAACCTCCAGCGCCACCCCTGGTTTGAGGCCAAAGACCTTGCTGTACCACTCAACGGCTCGCTCGAGATTGGACACCGTGATACCCACATGATGAAACGTTACCGGGATGGGAAGCGACATAGCTAAAAGCCTCCTGCCTTACATTGTGATTGGTTTTTCTGCGACGCAGTGAAATCAGGACCGAGGTAAGTCTAGCGGAGTATTCGGGAAGGAGTAGTCCAGGCTGCCACAGGCAGCAATGGCCGCCAGTTCAACCGGTTGACGCAACACCTGCGCTGATCCTTCTTTAGCGGGGCTGGTAATCTGGCCGAAAGCGGCCCCGTGCACTGCACAACGCGGGTCCGCGAAACTCGACTCAGTCGGACATTGGCGATAGCCTTGCGATCTGACAAGCCGGGCATCGGGGTAGCAATCGGAGGATGGCTCGTGCCGGAAAGCGTGATATATCGTCTGGCAGCGGACGTAGTATTGCTGCTACACGTCGCGTTCGTCGTTTTTGTGGTGGTGGGTCTCCTGCTGATCGTTTTCGGCAAGTTCCGCAGCTGGGCATGGATTGGTCACCTGTGGTTTCGCATCGGACACCTGCTGGCTATCGTAGTGGTGGCACTCGAATCGTGGACTGACGTTGTGTGTCCTTTGACCACTATTGAAATGGCGCTGCGCTTGAAGGCCGGTGATGCCACCTACGCGGGATCATTCATCGCCTATTGGCTCGAAACACTGCTGTATTTTAATGCTCCGCGATGGGTGTTTGCTTTGTGCTACTCGATGTTTGCCGTGTTGGTCGCCGCCACCTGGTTCTGGGTACCCCCGCGCCGTCCTTCCAATATCGCTTGATATTGAACGCTTCGACCGCTCATGCCGAAAGCGCCTCGTGCAGTGCACAACGCCATGTCTGCACTGTGCCCCGGAGCTGACATTGCGTTGCTAATTGTCTGAGCGTGTGGACCCGTAGCGTGAACTTAGAGCATCGGGTTGATCTGATTCAGATGACCGATGGCTCTGAATAATATTGTCGATGGCTTCACGATAATCAGGAGAAATTGACAACGAATTCTCTTCCAACCAATCTGCTCCACCACTACTCGTCAGTATCACATTCAGATACCTTTCTTCGGCTTTCCACAACCCGTCGTCGCCCGCTCCGACGTGCGCTTGGTAATACATAGTGTCACACACATGCATGTAGGCGCGCAGAAGTGCATCAAACTGTTCACGCTGTACGTCGCTTAAAGACGATCTATCGTTCATGCTGGTGATCCAAATTTGCGCTGCCGGAGCAACTAAAGGTCTCCTGACTGATTCGAGCGAGATTGAGCCGATGCATCCGGGTTGATATGTTTAGCACAGCGGTGTCGGTCGAAAGACCAAAAACTTCGGAGCCTGATCATGAAACTGCTTAGCCCGATTGAGGTTGGCCCAATTGAAGTGAAGAACCGGGTT
>JAYGEV010000581.1:0-8636 GCA_046582225.1 Pseudomonadales bacterium | reverse complement strand
GGTCATGGAGACGTTTCAGATGTCTCAGACCCGCGGCTTCAAGACCGGTGGCAGCATTCACGTCATCTTAAACAATCAGATTGGGTTCACGACTAACCGTCAGGATGATCTGCGTTCTACCGAATATTGCAGCGAAGTGGCCAAGCTCGTGCAGGCGCCCATCTTTCATGTCAACGCGGATGATCCCGAAGCGGTGGTGTTCGCGACTCAGCTTGCGGCCGACTACCGCATGGAATTTCGTAAAGACGTGGTCATCGACCTGGTCTGTTATCGGCGCCGCGGCCACAACGAAGGCGAAGAGCCGATGAAGACGCAACCGTTGATGTATCAGAAGATCCGCAAGCACCCGACCACCCGCACCATCTATAAGGACAGACTCGTTGCTGATGGGTCGATCAACGCGGCAGAGGCAGAAAAACTCGTTGACGCATATCGCGACACGCTCGACGAAGGAGGCCACGTCGCGTTGAGCCTGGTACATGAGCCGGACTCCAAGCTGTTTGTCGACTGGACTCCGTATCTCGGTCACGACACCGTGATGCCCGCCGACACCCGAGTCGAGTTGGCGACGATCCAGCATCTCGCACATCGGCTCGAAGCACTTCCAGAAGGATTTGTTGCGCAGCGTCAGGTGCAGAAAATCATGGAAGATCGACACCATATGACCCACGGGGCAATGCCGATCAACTGGGGCTACGCCGAAATCATGGCCTATGCCACGCTGTTGCACGAGGGTCACGCGGTTCGGCTCACCGGGCAGGATGTCGGGGTGGGTACGTTCTCGCACCGCCATGCGAGCTTGTACAATCAGAAAAACGGCCACCGCCACATCCCGTTGAATCATTTGTCAGAGGATGTGAATTTCGACCTTTACGATTCGCTGCTTTCTGAGGAAGCGGTGTTGGCGTTTGAATACGGTTACGCCACCTCCGCACCCGATACCGCGGTCATCTGGGAAGCGCAGTTTGGCGACTTTGCAAATGGCGCGCAGGTCGTGGTCGACCAGTTCATCTCCAGCGGCGAGGTCAAATGGTCGAGGTTGTGCGGAATGACGCTGCTGCTGCCTCACGGCTATGAAGGGGCAGGACCGGAGCATTCGTCGGCACGTCTGGAACGCTATCTGCAGCTTTGCGCGCAACACAACATGCAGGTCTGCGTACCGACAACGCCGGCACAGGTGTTTCACATGTTGCGCAGACAGGTCATTCGTTCAGCGCGCAAGCCGTTGATCGCTCTTACGCCGAAGAGCCTGTTGCGCCACAAGATGGCTGTGTCGACTTTGGAGGATCTCGCCGAAGGCGCTTTTCACAACGTGCTGGCCGAACTGGATGAACTGGACCCACTCGCGGTGGATCGCCTGGTTTTGTGCAGCGGCAAGGTTTATTTCGATTTGCTGGAGGCGCGACGCGAGGCTCAGGCCGACAACGTGGCAATCATCCGTCTGGAGCAGCTGTATCCGTTTCCGGAACTCGAACTGCAAAAGACGATGGCGGCATATCACAACCTCAAAGAGACCGTCTGGTGTCAGGAAGAGCCCAAGAATCAAGGCGCCTGGTATGGGTCTCAGCACCATATGCGCCGCGCGATCCAAAGACACGACCCGGATATTTACCTTGGCTACGCCGGGCGCAGTGCGCTTGCGGCTCCAGCAACGGGCCACGCAAAACTGCACAACCTCCGACAGCGACGTCTGGTACAAGAAGCCCTGTTCGGGAAGGCAACGGCTTAGGCATAGGGAATTGCAATGAGCATTGAAATCAAGACACCGACTTTTCCGGAGTCGATCAGCGACGGGACCGTTGCGGTGTGGCACCACGCTCCCGGCGAGCACGTCGAACGCGACGAGCTTCTCGTGGACATTGAGACCGACAAGGTGGTCCTGGAGATCGTCGCGCCCATCGATGGGCAACTCAGCGAAATTCTGAAAAACGAAGGCGACGTCGTACTCAGCGAGGAACTGCTGGCTCGCTTTGAGGCAGGTGCCGGGGGGGAGGTGGCGCCGACGCCTTCCGTGGGCCCGGCTCAGGCAGACGTATCTCTCGCCGAAGAGGTCAGCGCCAGTCCGGCAGCACGCAAGCTGGCGAGCGAGAGCCAGATAGACATCCAGCGGATCTCCGGCAGCGGCAAATCCGGTCGGATTACCAAAGACGACGTCGTCAGAGCAGTTGCCCAGCAGGTGGCGCCGGCGAAACCTGAAGCTGCACCACCGACGCCCGTTGAAGCGGTACCGGCCACTGGCGCGCGGGTGGAAAGGCGGGTCACGATGACTCGTCTGCGCGCCAGCATTGCTCGTCGTCTGGTCGAAGCGCAACAGAATGCCGCCATGCTGACGACGTTCAATGAGGTGGATATGGCGCCGATCATGGCCTTGAGGCGGCAGTATCAGGAGGAATTTCAGGCCCGCCACAACGGCACAAAGCTGGGATTCATGTCGTTTTTCGTCCGGGCGTCGGTGGAGGCCCTGAAACGTTTTCCGGCGGTTAACGCCTCGATCGACGACAACGACATTGTTTATCATGGCTATTACGATGTCGGCGTGGCCGTGAGTACCGACCGTGGACTGGTGGTGCCCGTCATTCGTGATGCGGATGCGCTCAGCCTTGCTCAGGTGGAAGATCAGATTAGCGACTACGGGTTGCGCGCGCGAGACGGCAAGTTGTCGATAGAGGACATGACCGGTGGAACGTTTACAATATCCAATGGCGGTGTGTTTGGCTCGCTGTTGTCGACACCGATTCTGAATCCGCCGCAGACGGCCATACTCGGCATGCACAAGATCCAGGACCGACCGATGGTGGTCGATGCGGAGATCGTGGTGCGTCCGATGATGTACCTGGCGCTTTCCTACGATCACCGGCTGATCGATGGCCAGGAAGCCGTTCGGTTTCTTGTCACGATCAAGGGCCTGATCGAAGACCCTGCACGTATTTTGCTGGAACTATAGTTATGAGTGATAAATTTGACGTCATCGTGATCGGTGCCGGACCGGGTGGCTATCATGCTGCGATCCGCTGTGCCCAGCTGGGGCTGAGCACCGCTTGCATCGACAAGACTGTGGATCGCGATTCCAAACCGGCCTATGGCGGATGCTGCCTAAATTGGGGGTGTATTCCCTCCAAAGCGCTGCTGGATGCCTCGCACAAGTTTGTCGATGCCAAACAGCATTTCGCGGAGATCGGCATCACCACCGGCGAGGTCGGGTTGGATATGGGAACGCTGATGGCGCGCAAGGATGCGGTGGTCCAGAACCTCACCGGAGGGGTGGCGGGCCTGTTCAAGGGAAACGGAGTTACTGATCTTCCGGGACGAGGGAGGTTGCTGGCGGGGCGCCAGGTGGAATACACCCCCCACGAAGGTGAGCCAAAGATACTGCAGGCCGAGCACGTGATCCTTGCGCCGGGCGCGGTTCCGATTGACATAGAACCCGCGCCCGTCGACGGCGATAGGATCGTTGATTCTACTGGAGCGCTCGAGTTTACCGAGGTACCTGGACGACTGGGTGTGATTGGCGCCGGGGTAATCGGTCTGGAACTCGGCAGTGTCTGGAATCGGCTCGGCTCGGAGGTGGTCATTCTTGAAGCACTCGAAGAATTCCTGCCCATGGTCGACGAGCGGATCGCGCGCGACAGTTTGAAGATCTTCTCCGAGCAGGGATTGGATATTCGTCTGGGCACCCGGGTTACCGGAGCTGCAGCCGGCGAGCGCAGTGTTACCGTGACCTATCAGGACAAAGACGGCGACCAAACCATCGAGGTGGATAAGCTGATCGTGGCCGTTGGCCGGCGCCCGTTCACCGAAGGGCTGCTGGATGCGGATTGCGGCGTTAACCTCGACGAACGCGGTTTTCTCTACGTCAACGATCTGTGTGCAACCGATGCCCCGAACGTTTACGCCGTGGGTGACGTGGTCCGCGGGCCGATGCTGGCTCACAAAGGCATGGAAGAGGGGATCATGGTTGCCGAGCGAATCGCTGGCCACAAGCCAATGGTAAATTACGATTGCGTGCCATCGGTGTTGTACACCCATCCGGAAGTTGCGTGGGTGGGGAAAACCGAGCAGGAACTCAAAGCCAGCGGCGACGCATACAACGTCGGGAGTTTTCCATTCGCAGCCAGTGGTCGGGCCCAGGCTGCAAACGACACCCAGGGACTCGTCAAGATCCTCGCAGACGCGGCAACCGATCGTGTGCTGGGAGTCCATGTACTGGGGCCGCAGGCATCCGAACTGATTGCTCAGGCGGTAATCGCAATGGAATTCGATGCGTGCGCCGAGGATCTCGGCCTGACCATGTTTGCCCATCCCACCCTTGGTGAAGCGCTCCACGAAGCCGCACTTTCGGTGGCCGGGCACGCCATTCACATGGTCAATCGCAAGAAACGAAAATAACGCAACAGGAACGTCATGAATCTACATGAATATCAGGCCAAAGGGCTGTTCGCCGACTATGGCCTGCCCGTCTCCGTCGGCCACGCGGTCGATACCGCGGACGAAGCGGTGGCGGCGGCCGAACAAATCGGTGGCGACCGATGGGTGGTGAAAGTCCAGGTCCACGCCGGCGGGCGCGGTAAAGCCGGTGGAGTAAAGGTCGTCGACAGTCTTGATGACGTTCGGGAGTTTGCCGAAACCTGGATTGGCAAAAATCTGGTCACGATTCAGACCGATGCAAACGGGCAGCCGGTGAGCAAGATCTACGTGGAGAGCTGTACGGACATCGATCGGGAACTGTATCTGGGAGCGGTTGTGGATCGCGGCAGCCGACGGGTTGTATTCATGGCGTCCACCGAAGGTGGTGTCGAGATTGAAAAGGTGGCCGAGGAAACCCCGGAAAAGATTCTTCGCGAAACCATCGATCCGTTTGTGGGTGCGCAGCCCTATCAAGGTCGCCGGTTGGCCTTCCAGTTAGGCCTGGTTGGCGCCCAGGTCCGTCAATTTGCCAATCTATTCATGGGGTTATCTAAACTATTTGAGGAGTTAGATTGCTCTCTTCTCGAGATAAACCCCCTGGTGGTTACCGGAGAAGGCAACATTCACTGCCTCGATGCCAAAGTCAATATCGACAGCAATGCGCTATACCGGCAGTCGCGCGTGGCCGCGATGCACGATCCGTCCCAGGACGATGAACGCGAGGCACAGGCTGCAACATTCGGCCTCAATTACGTAGCCCTGGATGGCAGCATCGGCTGCATGGTCAACGGCGCAGGACTGGCCATGGGCACCATGGACCTGGTGAAGATCCATGGCGGCAACCCGGCAAATTTTCTGGACGTCGGCGGAGGCGCTACCAAAGAGGCGGTTGCTGAAGCTTTCAAGATCATCCTTTCCGACGATAACGTTAAGGCCGTTCTCATTAATATTTTTGGCGGCATAGTGTCGTGCGCCGTCATCGCTGAAGGCATCATCGGTGCCGTTCAGGACGTTGGCGTGGAAGTGCCGGTAGTGGTGCGTTTCGAAGGTAACAACGCGCCCCTTGGCCACCAGACTCTGGATGCCAGCGGCCTTAACATCATAGCTGCACAGAGTCTTACCGATGCTGCCCAAAAGGCGGTGGCCGCGGCGGGAGCCCAGACATGAGCATACTCGTCGACGCCAGCACTAAAGTGATCTGTCAGGGTTTCACCGGCTCTCAGGGCACGTTGCACAGCGAACACGCCATCGCTTATGGAACGCAACTGGTCGGCGGGGTCACCCCCGGAAAGGGTGGAACCGAACATCTGGGACTGCCGGTATTTGATACGGTTGCTGAAGCGGTGGCCGCTACCGGTGCAACCGCGTCCGTGATCTACGTGCCGGCCGCATTCTGCAAGGATTCCATTCTCGAGGCTGCGGACGCCGGTATCGAGTTGGTGGTCTGTATCAGCGAGGGCATTCCCACGTTGGACATGCTCGCCGTCAAAGCGAAACTCGACATCGGTACGACGCGTCTGGTGGGGCCCAACTGCCCAGGCGTGATTACGCCCGGTGAGTGCAAGATCGGCATCATGCCCGGTGAGATTCACCTGCCTGGAAAGGTAGGCATCGTCTCGCGATCCGGCACGCTTACCTACGAGGCCGTCAAGCAGACCACGGATCGTGGATTCGGCCAGAGCAGTTGCGTAGGTATTGGCGGTGATCCGATCCCGGGCAGCAATTTCACCGACATCCTGGGTCTGTTCGAAGCAGACTCCAGCACACAAGCCATTGTCATGGTGGGCGAGATCGGCGGGACTGCGGAGGAAGAGGCCGCGGAGTTCATCAGGAGCCAGGTTTCCAAGCCGGTCGTTTCCTACATCGCAGGCGTTACCGCGCCAGCCGGGAAGCGCATGGGTCATGCTGGTGCGATCATAGCCGGTGGTAAAGGCACCGCTGCAGACAAGTTCGCTGCACTGGAAGCCGCGGGCGTAAAAACCGTTCGCAGCCTCGCCGAGATCGGCGATGCCCTGGCAGAGGTGACCGGTTGGTCATGATTCCCGGCAACTGACCGTCCTGCACGACGCTTTGATTTCGCCTCTTGAAAACAGCCCGGCTCGTTCCTATATATAGACACGGATGTCGGACAACGGAATTTCCTAAATGATCGAACACCATGGTTGAGCAAACCGCACCAGAAAACTTTGGGTTTCAGACTGAAGCCAAACAACTCCTGAAGCTGATGATTCACTCGCTGTACGCCAATCGGGAGATTTTCCTGCGCGAGTTGATATCCAACGGTTCGGATGCCATCGACAAGTTGCGCTTCAAATCGATTGCGGAACCCGAACTGCTCGATGGCGACGCGGATTTTGGAATAACCGTTTCCTTCGACAACGATGCCAAAACTGTTTCGGTGACCGACAACGGAATTGGTATGACCCGGGAAGAGGTCATCGAACAACTTGGCACGATTGCCAAGTCCGGTACCGCTGAGTTCCTCGAACAATTGACGGGCAATCAGAAACAGGATGCGACCCTGATCGGCCAGTTCGGGGTCGGTTTTTACAGCGGCTTTACAGTGGCCGATGAGATCGAAGTGTTGACGCGCGGCGTAGCGGACCCGGCGGGCACCCGTTGGGTTTCCAAAGGTGAGGATGAGTTCTCGGTAGAGACAGTTGCAGATCTGCCCCGTGGCACTCAGGTTACGCTACACCTGCGCGCGGACGCACATGAGTTTGCCGATGGGTTTCGGTTACGCAGTGTCGTGCGTCGCTACTCCGATCATATTGGCGTGCCGGTGCGAATGCTCAAGGACTCCGACACCGAAGATGGCGAGGACAAACCCGTTGCGGAACTGGAGGTAGTCAACTCGGCCAAGGCACTGTGGACCCGCTCGCGCAGCGAGGTCACCGACGAGGAATATGTGGAGTTTTACAAGCACGTATCTCACGATTTCGATGATCCGTTGAATTGGAGCCACAACCGGGTCGAAGGCAAGCTTGAATACACCAGCCTGCTGTACGTTCCCAGGCACGCACCCTTTGACCTTTGGAACCGCGAAGCTCCTCGTGGTTTGAAGCTGTACGTGCAACGGGTTTTCATCATGGATGAAGCCGAACACTTTCTGCCCCTGTACTTACGTTTCGTCAAAGGCATCGTCGACTCCAACGATCTGCCCCTGAACGTGTCTCGCGAGATCCTGCAGCAGGACAAGAACGTCCATACCATTCGAGGCGCGTTAACCAAGCGTGTGCTCAACATGCTCGAAACGATGGCGAACAAAGAACCGGAAAAATATCAGCAGTTCTCCGAAGAATTTGGAGAGGTACTCAAGGAAGGTGCTGGCGAAGACTTCGCCAACCGGGAAACCTTGTGCAAACTGTTGCGGTTTGCCAGTACGCGTTCGGATGCCGGAAAGAAAGACGTGTCGCTGGACGTCTATCTCGAGCGAAAAATTGAAGACCAGAACAAGATTTATTACCTCGCGGCGGACGGCTACGATAGCGCCAGGAACAGTCCGCACCTGGAAATCTTCAAGCAGCGTGGCATTGAGGTGCTGCTGCTGTTCGATCGCGTCGATGAGTGGCTGATGTCGCAACTCAGCGACTATGCACAGACCCCCTTCCAGGACGTGATGCGCAGCGACCTCGCATTGCCTGGTGCCAGTGAGGACACCGATGACGAGGAATCAGTCGACTCCGATGACAACGTGGCGCTCACCGAGCGGATAAAGGCGGTTCTGGATGATCGGGTGGAAAGCGTTCGGCCATCCAAACGACTGACGGAATCGCCGGCCTGTCTGGTGCTTGATGAATTCGCAATGGGCGCGCAGATGCGGCAGATCATGGAAGCCTCGGGCCAGTCATTGCCACAGAGCAAACCGCATTTCGAATACAACGCAAAACACCCGCTTCTGATCAGGCTCGACACCGAACCCGATGAAAAGCGATTTGCTGACCTGGTGTGGATCCTGCTCGACCAGGCCTCCCTCGCAGAAGGTGGTGCGTTAACCGATTCCAGCGCCTATGTCAGCCGGCTGAATCGGTTATTGTTGGAACTCCTGAGTGACTAGGGTCTAGCACAGCGCGCTGGTGCAGGTCCGAAAGGGACCACAGCCTGAAATGCGTATACCAGTATCTTTGCTAATGCTTGTGGTGAGCGCGGCCGTGGCCGCCGCGCCGGATGTTCCGGGATCCCGAGATCCGTTGAACCTCGAGCGCTTTCCCCACGCGTGGATTGTGAACTAC
>JAYGEV010000540.1:0-3844 GCA_046582225.1 Pseudomonadales bacterium | reverse complement strand
CGACGCTCTTCCGATCTTTCGTCACCCTTTGCCAACCCACCACAGCGCTCCATGACGGGAACATGACAAAGCGTGATCGAGCCAGACGCCGAGGTCGTCCGCATCTCCTATGGTGATGAGGCCCTAATTGGATGGCGTTTGTTCATGATCCGGCCGGCAATTGCACTTGTATTGTTATCTGTTCTTGGTGGCTGCAGCGGTGGCAGCAGCAGCGCCAGCCCCAATCAGGCACCCGACCCGCCGACCGCCGCGCAAATGAGCGTGACCCCGACAACGCTGCAGGCAACCGTAGACATGGGCACCAGCCGCGCCCTGAGTTTTACGGTGCGAAACAACGGCGGCAGTACCCTTACCTTCCAGGCGACAATCAGTGAATCGTGGCTGTCGGGACTCGACAATCTGGGTAGCGTCAATGTAAACGCTGGCGCATCGAACACCGTGAATCTGCAGGTGCAGCGCCCGGCAACGGGTCCGTTGAGCGGATCCATCTCGGTCAGCGGCAATGATGATGACAACCCATCGGACACCGTGAGTGTCAGCGTCGATTGTGTGGCGCCGGCGCTGCAGGTTCAAATTACCGACACGCCCGGCGCGTCCAATGGCGCGCCCAGCGTCGATGCGCAAAGCTCACTGACCTGTAGCATTTCAAGCTCCTGGACCGAGCAACCTGACGTGAGCTACGCGGTAACGGCCAGCGATCCGGGCGTGATCATCAGCAACAGCACCGGCACGCTGGGACTCTCCGGACAGGTTACCAACAGTCTCTCGTATTCGTGCCCTGCACCGGAATCGCTGTCCGCGACCATCACCATCAGCGTCGGAGGCAGTCAGGCATTCGGCGTCTGGCAGATCGACTGCGTCTCGGTGCTCGAAGGCAACATCACCTTCGATCGCGCCGAGCTTTATCAGGGGCCACTGTCTGCCACCATCGACGCAAATCTCAGCGTGACCGGTTTCGTCGACACGATCATCGATCGCCAAACGCTGTTGGTCGTGCAGCTTGGCCACGACTCCTCCACGGTTCCCGAGTTCTCGCCGAGCGTGGAAGACCCCGGGCAATCCAACGCGGTAACCTCGGTGCTGACCTCCGTGCAATCGCCCGCAGAAACCGGCAACGGCCGATGGGCATCGTTTTACACCATGAACATCGCTGGAAGCCTGATGCAGACCGCCAACGACCTGGTTTCGGTGATGGATCCCAACAACCAGATCGCGGAAAGCAACGAAGGCGACAATACCGTCACTATCGACATGACCTCGCTCGGCCTCGTGCTGGTGCCGGAATTCAAACCGGTGTTCGTACCGATCAATGCCGAGGGGCGCGTGCCCGCTACCATCGTCCCTGACGACTATCTCGAGGCGACGGTGGATCTGTTGCCGATTTCGAACCTGACCGACTCTGTGCGAGCCGTTTACGACTACCAGGGCGGCGCCTGGGATTGGTCGACCGCGCTCACCGAGCTGGCCGCGCTGTGGAACGCAGAAGCTGCGGCGGACGAGTTCTATCACGGCGTGTATCGCCAGCCGGACAGTTTCAACGGCGGCACCACCGGAATAGGCTTCATCGGATTTTCCGTCGCTGTCAGCGCATCGCTCGACAGCCCGCTGGGAAGTGACGACGTCGTCGCCCATGAATTTGGCCACAACTTCGGACTCAATCACGCGCCCGGAGGATGCAACGAAGGCAGCCCCGATCCCAACTACCCGTATGCGTTTGGCGCAATCGGACCCAACGGCGGTTGGCTGTTCAGCGAGGCGCAATACATCGCGCCTGAAGACGGCTACTTCGACATGATGACCTACTGCGAGCCCCGATACATCTCCGACTACCACTATCAGAAGGTCGTCGCCGCAATCGCAGTCGGCCTGTCGATAAGCTCCCAGAACGTCAGCGGACTGGGCAACGGCAGCATCGCACTGTCGGGAAGCGTCGATGAGCACGGTTTGTGGACCATGACCCATGCGCTCGCGAGCACAAAGCCCGCCCGCGCGCCCAAGCCCGGGCCGTTCACGATGATTCTATACGGCCATGACGGCATGGAGCTTTACCGTCAGGCACTGGATGTCCACCATGCCAACCACGCCAATTTTGCGGTCTGGGCGGTGCGGGTACCGGTGCCCGGAGCACCCGTTGCGGCAGTGCGTGTGTGGGGTGAGTCCGGCAACCTGATCCTCGACGAAGCGCTGGCTTTATAGCCTCGGCTGCTACGACATTCTCAGGATCGGCTTGATCACCTCGCCAGTCACCGCGCTGTCATGTACGGCCTGGTTGATGTCGGCAAAGTCGTAGAAACGCACAAACCGATCGAACGGCAGGCGGCCGTCGCGAAACAGCTCGGCGAGATACGGAACAAAACTCTGCACGTTGGCATCACCCAGCACCACGCCACGAATGCCGCGACCAAAGCCTAAATGGTCCATGTCCATGGGAATTTTTGATCCCGCCGGGGTCGCTCCAACCTGAGCACACCAGCCCGGACGACCCAGACAGGCCACTGCCTGCTCCACGGCAGCAGGACTTCCCGAGCATTCAACTGAGAAATCCGCACCCCCATGTGTCAGCGCGAGAATGTTCTGCACGACCTCGTCACCACCGGCGTGGATGCACGTCGTCGCTCCGAGTTCCCGGGCCATCTGCAGCCTGGGCTCATGCAGGTCTACGGCAATGATATTTTCACAGCCGCTCAGACGAGCGCCCATGACCGCCGACAGCCCGACCGTTCCAACGCCGAACACCACGATGCTGGAACCAGCCGGTGGCTTAAGCGCATTCATCACGGTACCAACACCGGTGGTCAGCCCGCACCCGAGCGGACCCATCAACTCCAGTGGCAGGTCGCGGGGAATCCTGATCGCGCTGCGTCCAGGCGAGATCGCCTGGGTCGCAAATGACGACTGCCCGCAAAATCGACCGCGCAACGGCTCGCCCTGCAACCGCAGCGGGCTGCTGCCGTCGGTGCGAAATCCCGTGAGGTTTCGCTCGACGAACTCATCGCAGTACGACGTCATCCCCGCGTGGCATCGACGGCAGACGCCGCAGGAATCAGAACTCAGCACCACGTGATCGCCTACCGTCAAATGGTGAACCGCACTGCCCACCTCCTCGACGACTCCCGAGCCTTCATGACCGAGCACCATGGGCAACGGCAGCTGAACCGATTGCTGCTTGACCGCGACATCGGTGTGGCAGATACCCGAGGCAACGATGCGTACCCGCACCTCATCGGCGCGAAGCGCTTCGAGCTCCACCTCTTCGAAGGTAAACGGCTGTTCCGGACTCAGAGCAACGGCAGCTGTAATGGTCACGTCTGTTTACCCCCTTCGGGGTGTTTACCCTGCCTTTTTCGAAATGCTTCGATGTTGGCGACCGTCTGGCGCGCCGCCTCGTGGGCCACTTCGCGCTGATAGCGGCGCCTCAGGGTCTTGTTTGCAATCTCCGGCGCAACGTAACCGTCGTCGTCGCGGCTGAGCGTCAGCCCTGGCGCCACAATGGCATCGATCGCATCGAGAACGTCATGATCCAGCGTGATGTGCGCGCCTTCGAGCAATCCCTCCAGCTGCGCCGGCGTGCGCGGCCCTATGATGGCCGAGGTCACCGCCGGGTGCGCGCACACGAAAGCAATGGCCATATGCATGAGGCTCATGCCCGCATCACGCGCCACAACATCGAGCTTCTCTATGAGATCGAGCTTGCGCTGGTTGTCGGCGCGCGTCATGTCGTACAGGTGCGGCTGCAGGTTCTGCCGATTGGTGTCGTTGGGCGGTGCGTCACGTCGCCATTTTCCCGTAAGCCATCCTTGTGACAAAGGGCTCCACACGACTACACCCATGCCGTAGCGTTGGC
>JAYGEV010000598.1:0-4094 GCA_046582225.1 Pseudomonadales bacterium | reverse complement strand
GGGTTTGTCCGCTTCAACTTCGCATGCCCCCGCACGCTGCTTGAACGCGGTCTCGACCGTTACACCCGAGCCATTCGACACACTGAGTAGACGTTGCTCTCGCAACAATCGTGCAGTACGATTGCCGGTTTTCCGCGGGCAGCTAGCGCTGCCTGCCGCAGTTTTGGAGCCCTTAAAAAGCCAACAAGTACTACGCATATGACGCATATCATGGACACCTACGCTCGCCTGCCGGTTGCGTTCTCTCACGGCGATGGCGCTTATTTATATGACACCTCCGGCAAGCGCTACCTCGACGGCCTGTGCGGCCTCGCGGTGTCCGGGTTGGGTCATGCCCATCCAGGAGTGACTGGCGCGATCGCCGAACAGGCGGGCAAGCTATTACATACCTCCAATCTGTACGAAATTCCTCTGCAGGCCCGACTGGCTGACAGACTCTGCGAGCTTTCGGGTATGGAGCGAGTGTTTTTCGGCAATTCCGGTGCGGAAGCCAATGAGGCCGCAATCAAAATCGCGCGGCTCTACGGTAACAAACGCGACATCAGGGTCCCCTCGATCGTAGTCCTGGACGACAGTTTTCACGGTCGCACCATGGCGACCCTGACCGCGACGGGTATCAGAAAGGTACACGCGGGCTTCGAACCTTTGCTGTCGGGATTCGTGCGAGCACCCTACAACGACGTCAAGGCGGTGCAACAGATCGCCAACAACAACCAGGACGTAATTGCGGTGATGGCAGAGCCAATCCTCGGCGAAGGTGGCGTGGTGATCTCAGACGACGATTATCTTCCCGGCCTGCGCGCGATCTGCGATGAACACGATTGGCTGCTGATACTTGACGAGGTTCAGACCGGCAACGGCCGGACCGGAAAATATTTCGCCTATCAGCATACCGGCATTCTGCCAGACGTGGTCACGACCGCCAAAGGACTCGGCAACGGCATGCCTATCGGCGCGTGTCTGGCGCGAGGGAAGGCTGCCGAAGTCCTGCAGCGCGGCAACCACGGCTCCACGTTCGGCGGAAATCCACTAGCCTGCGCTGCAGCGCACGCAGTGCTCGACAGCCTGATCGACGACGGTCTCATCGAACGGGCCGAGCATCTCGGCCATCGAATCGTGGCGGGTCTGCAAACCGCTCTGAAAGGCAACAACCACGTGGTCGACATCCGTGGCAAAGGACTCATGATCGCGGTGGAACTGGGCGGGCCTTGCACCGGATTGGTTGCAGAAGGACTGGATGCCGGCGTGCTCATCAACGTGACCAAAGACAACACCGTACGATTGTTGCCACCGCTCACCCTCACAGACCAGCAAGCCGACGAACTCGTCGCTCTCGTCAGTGGGGTAATCGGCGGGTTCGCTGGCAATCCCGTCGAAGCCTGAGCAAAGTGACATGGCAAAGCGCGACTTCTTAACCCTTCTGGACTGTTCACCCGAAGAACTCGGAATCCTGGTCGCACGCGGACGTGAACTCAAAGAGACTGTCGAGGATCGCGACTACCGTCCGCTGACGGGCGCGACAGCTGCTTTGATTCTGGCGCTGAACTCGACCCGCACGCGGGTGGCGTTCGAAACCGGCATGAACCAGTTGGGCGGGCACACGATCGTGCTGAACCCCGAAAACACCCAGCTCGGCCGCGGTGAGCCAATCGAGGACATGGCTCGCGTGCTCTCAGAGATGGTCGACGTGATCATCATCCGCACACTGGCTCAGCAAGACATGGAGACGTTCGCAAACGCATCGACCGTTCCCGTAATCAATGCGATGAGCTCGCGCTTCCACCCGTGCCAACTGCTGGCCGACGTGCAGACCTTCGAAGAACTGCGCGGGCCGATTCTCGGCAAGACCGTGGCCTTCGTAGGCGACGGCCACAACATGTGCAACTCCTACATCAATGCCGCCCGCCAGTGGGGCTTCAACCTGAGGATCGCCTGCCCCGCGGGCTTCCGCCCGGATCCTGGCATTCTCGGCTCAACCAACAACGCTGTTCTGGTGGAAACTCCCATCGCTGCAGTAGAAAACGCAGACCTGGTGGTGACCGACGTCTGGTCGTCGATGGGTCAGGAGGCGGAATCCGAAGACCGTCGCGCGAGGTTCGAGCCATATCAGGTCAATGAAGCCCTGTTGGGCCATGCACAGCCACAAACTCTGTTCATGCACTGTTTACCAGCGCATCGCGGAGAAGAAATCAGCCCTGGGTTGCTGGACGACGAACGTTCTGTGGTTTGGCAGGAAGCCGGCAATCGACTGCACAGTCAGAAAGCGTTACTGGAAATGCTGCTGCTTAAGTAGAAATATTTCCCGCTAGATCCGGAGATTCGCAAGCGGGCTGGTTTTTTCGATGCGATATCCCTGGGCGTAGTCCACGCCGATTTCTTTCAACTGCTCAAGCGCGCCGTGAAAGTGCTCGGGCCCAATGCTGAAAAGTGTTTTAGAAAATTTGCATCGACCGACGATGGAAAAGAGTATGTGGCGGTATCTGAAGATGTTGCATCTCTGATATGCATGACTACTTTTCGTCTGCGCCTTTATTGAATCGCTCGGCGATGCATGCATGCCCAATAAACTGCATGAGGCTCATATTTGAAATGTTAAATCAAGAAAAAGTAGACGTCATTATGACGAATTTCCGACGCGCGTATGGCGCGGCGGATGTGGCCGGTCTGCGTGCGATTTTGACCGACGATTTTCAATGGCATATGCACCATGGCGCATCTGGGGAATACAGCCCTACCGGCCAAGTGCTTGCTGGGGTTGATGCGATGTTGGAACAATTGCTTTGGCGACGCGAACATTGGACCGATATTGCGTATGGGAACCTGATTGAACGACCCGCAGGCGACCTCATTCTACAAACATTCACCACCAAGGGCGTTGACGAATCAGGCGTGGGCTTTCACGTCAACGTTGTGGATTTATATTGTGTTCGAGAAGACAAAATCTACCGCAAAGACACGTACTGGAAACAGGCATGAGGACTGCAGCGGCAATATCAGTGCCCTTTTTGAATGTATTTCTGAATCGGCAGAAGGTAACTGAGTAAAACTACTTCATCGGTCTCTAGTGCCAAGCTGAGGTTGCGACGACACAGGACCCAGCCGAGTAGCATTGCGGTCACGGCATAGGCATCAGCGCGAGCTTGCACCATCGCTGCGTTATTTCGTGCATCGATTTGTCGATTATCGACCAGCAGGCCAAGCAAGACTACCATCCCCTTTAGTTCAATCGTCGGTAGTTCTGAATCAGCGAGTTGCCGTGCAGCCCACCCTCGCAGAAATGACTCATGTTGCATGAGGCGAAGATTGCGCTGGTTAGCCGACACTTTCATGAGATCCTCAACATAGTGATTATGGAGCATCACGAAAGCCTGATCGAACACCGCTTCTTTAGAACCGAAATAGTGATGAATCAATCCATAGTTGACGTTCGCCAAGCTTGATAACTGTCGCCCGGAAACGCCTGTGGCAGCGCGTTCACAGAAGAGCTTCATCGCCGTTTTTAGCAACGCGTCCTCCGCCCCCTTGCGCCCTTTCGCAGGCTCAAAAGCAGGTAGCTGAATACCTTCGGGCGGTAATTTTGACGGTCGAATGCTCGGAAGTTTCTGATGAATTAACCGATCAATGACTTGACACAAAGCCTGTTCGACAGAGTATTGGTTGCCTGTGGTTACGCCAAACCCTTGCTTTAGTGGGCGTTCGAACACCAGAGCACCCACCTGCAAAGACCACCATGAGGCTGCAAGTCCAGCGCATTTATCCAGTGACATACGCGGATGGTGTTTTGAAATGCCAAACTTTGCATGCCGAGCCGGGTGATACTGGGTAAGCTCTGCATTGCCTTCATCGAGCACCATGTGAACGTGGGTGCGCCAGAAATCTGGATACTTAGCCAGCGCCATGGGTGCCGTCCAGCTTTGCTCTAGAGAGTCACCGTGTTCATAGTCTCCAAGGAATTGGGTTGCGAGTATTTCTTGTGCACACTCAAATAAATTTTTGATGGGGCCAAAGCACTGGCCAACAAAGGTTGGATGGATTCCTGCTTCTTTGGCAAGAAAGCGCCCTGAAATGGCTGATGGGGGATCTTGTGCAAGCAA
>JAYGEV010000416.1:0-6672 GCA_046582225.1 Pseudomonadales bacterium | reverse complement strand
TGGGATATTCGATCAGACCGGTGAGATCGCGATGCTGGCCGGCATGGGCCTGTATGCGAATACCAACGTGCTCGACGGGTTTACGATCATCATGCGCAACGCCAAGCAGTACAATCTGCGCGCGTCCCGGCAACTGCGTCCGGCGTTGGACGACACCAGCGTCGGTCCGCTACAGATCGATGTCGTTGAGCCGTTGCAAACCCTGCGCCTGCGCATGCAACCCGGCGATCACCGGTTCAGCTACGATCTCGTGTGGGATGGCTTCCTGTCTCCCCACGAAGAGGAGCACCACTTTGCGCGAAGCAACGGACGCGTTACCCAGGATTACACTCGCTTTGATCAGGTGGGCACGGTGTCCGGCTGGCTCGATCTCGACGGCACCCGTTACGAACCCGAGAGCTGGTTTGGCGCGCGCGATCATTCCTGGGGCGTGCGTCCGGGAATGGGCGCGATGGAACCGGCAAATGGCGCAGCGGACACCTCGGCGCTGGAAAACGGTTTTCTGTTTCTATGGCTTAACACGCTGGCCGCAGATACGGTCGTGTACTTTCAGAGCGTCGAAGACGGTTCCGGTAACCGGCTGAGTCTCGAAGGTTGGATTCGGCGCCCCGGGGTAGACAAGCGGGTCGTCGGCCTCGAGCACGAGATCGAATTTTTTGACGGTACTCGCAGTGCCAGAAAGGCGCACGTGGTCCTCACCGCGGCCGATGGGGAAACCCTGACCATCGACGCTGAACCTCTGACCGCGGCCCCATTTGCATTCGTTGGCAGCGGCTACGACAACGGATTCATCGATGGTCTGGGGCTGGGCGCCTATCGCGGCGAACTGCTGGTGGAGCACGACATCTACGATGTTTCCCATCCGGCCGACGTCGTGCTGCCAGACGGCTCCACGATTCGTCCCGGCCACCGGGAAGCGCCCTTCCGGGTGTGGGTGAACGGGGTCGAGACCGCGGGCCATTTTCCGATCATGTCGGCGGGACCCATCCCCCGCTACGGACTGGAGTGAGCCATTTTGGACTGGCGCAGGGAAGGCCAACGGGCTATAAAAACGTTCTCAAACGCGGGAGATTCAGGCGATGTCCGAACAACCCATCGATAACGCCAGGGAATTGCTGGAGCAGTCGAACTTCTTTGCTGGCGATCCTCACGTACTGGCCGATCCCTACAAGTTCTACCAGGCCGCCGCGGTTCAGGGCCCGATAACCCAGGAGCCGCACTTCGGCGTCTACCTGGCGACTAACTACCGGGATATTCTCGAGATAGAGCGTCGGCACAACGACTTTTCGGCCTGCGTTGCAGCGGTTGGTCCGTTTGCAAAGGGGCAGGTACCCGAGCGTGAAGACGAGGCAAGTTGTCCGTTTGGCAAAGCAGACATGGGCGTCGAGGTGGAGGAATGGCTCAAGACCACCGAACTCAACATGATTCCGGTATTGACGCTCGATCCGCCGGACCACACCGATATTCGCAAACTCGTCAACAAACTCTTCACGCCTCAACGCAAGGAGCAGGTCACGCCCAGATTGCGGGAGTTGGCTCAGGAACTCATTGAATCGTTCGTTGCCGACGGCGAAGTGGAATGGATCGCGCGGTATGCCGGCCCATACACCTATTTTGTGATGAACGAGGTCATGGATTTCCCGCGGGCCGACGAAGATGTGCTGCGCGAGCGTTTTTTTAAACGCCACGCAAGTGAGGGTTTGAGTATGCGCGTGCAGACCGCACAGGTTGGAGAGGCAGACCAGGACAACCCTTTGGGGGTCAGCGATGATCGCATGCGCCAATACCTGACCGAACGTCGTGCCAGCCCTCAGAACGACGTACTGAGCGACATCGCAACCGCGCGGTACGCCGATGGCAGCCTTCCAGAAATCGACGAGCTGGTCGGAATTTCCAGCGTAATGTATGGAGCCGGTCAGATTACCACCACGGATCTCATCGGCAACGCAATGCGGTATCTGGCAATCAACCCCGATCTTCAGGTCCGCCTGCGCGAGCATCCCGAAGAGATCGAGTCGTTTGTTCACGAGGTGCTTCGAATTGAACCGCCGGTGCAGGGGCTGTTCAGATATTGCCTTCGAGATACGGAAGTCAACGGCACGCCGGTTCCTGCGGGCGCCATCATCTGGATGGTATATGGCGCGGGAAATCGCGATCCGGAGCAGTTTGAAAACCCGGAAGTGTTTCAGCCGACGCGCAAGAACGCATACCAGGGTATCGCGTTTGGGGCGGGGCGCCACTTCTGTCCGGGACAACCGTTGGCCAAGCTTGAAGCTAAAATAACCCTCGAAGAGATCCTGGCTCGAATGGAGAACATCCGCCTCAAGGACAAACCTGAAGACATCAAGTTTCACGACTGGTTCGTGGTTCGAGGACCGAACCAGCTGAACATCGAATTCGATGCCGTCGGGTAAATTTCCACCAGCGCGGGTAAACCATGAAACAAACGGCTGCCATTGAAACCGGAATCTGCGTTACCGATCTGGAACGTATGCTGTCGTTCTACAACGCTGTGCTCAGCTGCGAAGAGGTTCGGCGCTCGCCCATTCCCGTGGACTTGAGCGAGCAGCTGACGCTGGCGCCGGACGGCTACCTGTGCGTGTGGCTGCAGACGCCCTACGGCGAACGGATCAAACTGATGAGTGCGCCCCAGGCACCTCAGGTTGTTGATCCGGCCCGGTACCTGACGGATCGATCGGGAATCGCATACCTTACGTTTTACTGCAGTGACCTCAGCGAGGTGCTGGCAGCGGCGGAAGCCGCGGGTGCTACGCTGATGTCCGATCGTGCCCTGGTTGCCCCAGAGGCGCCTCTGCGGCTTTGCTTTTTCCGCGATCCCGAAGGTAATGTCATCGAACTGGTTCAGTCTGCATCGGACGGTGGTTGATCGCCGCTCGGTTCAACTAACTGCTCATTCAGCGAACTCAATTAGCGAAGAGGAAACATCATGCACGTAGGATTTGCCCCGCTATTTCAGAATCTCGGCGCTCCCATGCCGGACCAGGAGGTATATGCCCAGGAACTCGCAATGGCGCGTGCGGCAGAACCCATGGGGTTTGATTCGGTGTGGTCTGTGGAGCACCACTTCACCGACTACACGATGGTCCCGGATGTCACCCAGTTTCTAAGCTACATGGCCGCCTGCACGGAGCGTGTGCAACTCGGCTCCATGGTCATCGTGCTGCCCTGGCACGATCCCATTCGGGTGGCAGAAGAGATCAGCATGCTCGATGCGCTTTCCGGTGGACGCATGATTCTTGGTATTGGCCGCGGTCTTGGGCGTGTCGAGTTCGACGGTTTCCGGGTGTCGATGGATGAATCGCGTGATCGGTTCGTCGAGTCGGCCCAGATGATCCTGCAGGGGCTCGAGAACGGCTACGTAGAATTCGATGGCGTTCATATCCAGCAGCCGCGGCGCGATATTCGACCGGCGCCATTCAAGAGCTTTCGTGGCCGCACCTTCGCCGCAGCGGTATCACCGGAGTCCATGCCGATAATGGCCGAGCTCGGCGTCGGCTTGCTTGTGATCCCACAAAAACCCTGGGAGATGGTGCGTGATGATTTTGAGGTGTATCACTCGACCTGGGCGAAAACTCACGGTGCGCAATCGAGCCCACCCGATCCGATGTGTGGCGGGTTCTTCTTTGTTGATGAGAGCGCGGATCGTGCCGAAGAAATGGCGTACAAGCACATAGGACGCTACTACTACTCGGTGATGGATCATTATGAGCTGCGCACAGGTCACCTCGAAGGCACCAAGGGTTACGAGTTTTACGAAAACATTCACAAACACATCGAGTCACGCTCCGAAGATGGTGCGGCGCAGGATTTCGTGCGGCTGATGCCGTTCGGCACGCCGCAACAGGTCATCGAAAAGATCGAGTACATTCGTGACACGATTGGGGCTCGTGGGGTGATGACCCACTTTGCTTTCGGCGGAATGAGTTACGACGAAGGTAACCGCAACATGAAGCTGTTCGCTGACAAGGTCATGCCCGAGCTTCAGCGCCTGGGTGATCAGCAGGGTGCGCTCGCGGTTGCGTAGGTTTTCGGCTACTGCTGCCAGATTCGAGCGATCGCACTCATCGGGCGGCTGCACCCTGTGTGTCTGATGATGGCGGAGTCGCATCAGCCACCAGACTGGACAGCAACTCGCCGACTGACAGGTCGATTTCGCACTCCAGGTCGTCGCTGTATGCGATGACCTGCATTTCGCGGTCACGAACCTCGAACCGGTTGACCTGGTAGATGAAGCCGTCAACAACGACCAATTCGCCCAGGTACGCTTCCAGTGGATTTACGGTAGACGTGCAATGACTCTATCGCGCTTGGCATACTACTCGTTGAGACGTGGGTCGCAGATCGACCCCGCGGGCAATCCTCCTTCGGTACCATCGTTCCAGTTTCGGCGAGGAAAACTCTAGAGATGGCTGATCAGGATGTGCTCGTGGTTGGCGGTGGCATCGGCGGCGTTAGCGCCGCGCTCTGCTTTGCCAGGCGCGGTATCAATGTTCATGTTTTCGAACAGGCGGCCGAGTTTGGCGCGGTGGGGGCTGGCATCCAACTCACGCCGAACGCTACCCGAGTGCTTCACGATCTCGGCCTTGAAGTGCCGCTCCGGGAAGTTGCGTTCCTGCCCGAAGCAGTGGAAATGCGCGAATGGAACAGCGGCAGGATGCTGGCCTCCAACCTGCTTGGCGCCGGGCTCATTGCCGACTACGGCTTTCCGTACTATCACGTTCACCGTGCCGACCTGATGCGGGTGCTGGTCAACGCGGCTCAAGATCATCCCGGCATTCGCCTGCACAGCAGCGCCGAGGTGCAGAGCATCGAACGACACGACCCGGCAGTCTCGCTTAACGTGGCCGGCACGCACTATCAGGGTGCGTTGCTGATTGGTGCAGACGGGATTCACTCCATGGTTCGGACCGAACTGTTCGGGCTGGATGCGCCGAGGTTTACCGGTAACGTGGCGTGGCGCGGTCTGGTTCCGGCGGACCGGTTGCCAACGGATTTGGTGCATCCGGTGGCGAGCGTCTGGTTGGGGCCGCACAAACACTTTGTGCACTACTATGTTGGTGGAGGGGCGCTGGTCAACTGCGTATGCGTCATTGAGAAAGACGGTTGGGAAGTGGAATCCTGGAACGAGCGGGGCGATCACGCGGAGCTGAAAGCGGATTTCTCCGGTTGGCACGAAACCGTCGAGGCGCTGATCGATAACATGGACCCTCACGAGTGCTTCAAGTGGGCGCTCTTCGATCGCGCTCCGATGTCCCATTGGAGCCGGGGTCGGGTGACGCTGTTGGGTGACGCCTGCCATCCGACTCTGCCTTTTATGGCCCAGGGCGCAGCCATGGCCATCGAAGATGGCGCGGTGCTGAGCCGCTGCGTGGCGCAAGGCGATGACATTGCGTCGAGCCTGCTGCGCTATGAGTCGCTGCGAAGACCACGCACGGCGCGCATCCAGGGTCGATCGCGCCGCAATGCAAAGGTTTTCCACCTGTCTGGCATCAAAGCGTGGGTGAGAAATCGCGCAGTTGGGCGAGCGGGGAGCCAGATGATGAATTGGCTCTACCGATACAACGCGCTCGATGCGAGCGGTTAGTAGCGCAGATGATATTCGCGGTGAGGGCTTTTCGGTCGTAATATTCGCGACATGCATGATCAAGCATCCATAGAACGCACGGTTGCCGAGTTTGCTGAATCGAATCCGGTCACAGCCGATCAGCTGTTACCGTTGCTTCACCATGTTCAACAAGCCAACGGGTACATCGGTGCCGACGCTGTCGCGTTGATCGGTAAATTGCTGAACCTCTCACGCGCCGAGGTGTTCGGGGTCGTGTCGTTTTACGATGACTTTCACAGTGAGCCGCAAACTACCATCGTGGAAATCTGCGGCGCTGAGGCCTGTCAGGCTCTGGGTTGTCGATCTCTGCTGGCCAATGCGGCCTCAAAACTTGGTCAACATGCGATCAAAGAAGTCTTTTGCCTGGGTAATTGTGCGGTTGGACCCAGCGCACGCATTGGTAACAGGATCATCGGGCGGGCAACAACGGCGGATATTGAAGCGGCTCTTGGCGCAGCTCTTGACGCAGAGGAGTCCGGCGCATGAGCGCGCGAATTTATGTTCCGAACGAAACTACGGCCTGTTCGCTGGGCGCTGATGCGGTGGCCGTCGCCATTGAGCGGCAGCTGGGCAATCATCGGATCCAAGCCGACGTGATCCGAAACGGTTCTCGCGGAGCATTCTATCTGGAGCCCCTGGTTGAAGTTGAACGGGAAGTACGAAGCAAACCGCAACGGATAGGTTTTGGTCCGGTGTCCCCGGTTGACGCGGACAGCCTGTTCGAAAACGCCAGTTTACCTGGAGTAGATCATCCGCTCAGCCTCGGTCCAGTTGACGAGATTCCGTTTCTCGCCGATCAGACCCGGGTTACGTTTGCCCGCGTGGGCGAATCCGCGCCGCTCGATTTTGTTGCGTATCGAAACATGGGGGGGTTGCTCGCGCTTAAGAGGGCTCTCGCGATGGAATCGGGTGAGATTGTGCGGGAGATCGAAGATTCGGGACTGCGCGGGCGTGGCGGTGCGGCGTTCCCCGCCGGCATCAAGTGGCGATCCGTCCTCGAAGCGCCGGGAGACGAGAAATACATTGTCTGTAATGCCGACGAAGGT
>JAYGEV010000383.1:0-8771 GCA_046582225.1 Pseudomonadales bacterium | reverse complement strand
CGAAGGGCTGATACCCATATTCGTCGGCATCGCCATAGACCGAATGTCCGACCGACAGATCGACATGACACTGCCCGTGGCCGGCATACTCGGTTCTGTGCTCGCTCGCTACATCGTCGTAACCTACGCGCGCTACGTTGTCCGCAGCACCGGTCAGTTCATCGCTTTTGATCTTCGTCAGTCGCTGTACGCTTCCCTGCAGGGCCAGGGTACCCGTTTTTTCAGTCAGTACAGCATTGGCGACATGATGACCCGCGCCATCGCGGACATCGGAATCATTCAACGCCTTGTCGCGATGGGATCGATTCTGTTCGTCATTCTGATCTATGCAACGGTGGTCGGCTTCGGCTTCATGCTGTATCTGTCACCGTCGCTGACGCTGTTGCTGCTTCCCCCCCTGCCGTTCATATTTTTCTATGCGCGTTGGTCTTCGCGACAAATGGGGGTCGCCTCTCAGCAGGTGCAGGATCGCCTGTCGGATCTTGGTACCCACGTGCAGGAAAACCTGTCCGGCATACGCACGATCCAGGCCATGGTTCAGGAGGACAATGAGATCAAGCGTTTCGGCAGAACGAACCAGCAATACGCCAACGCTTTCTATCGTCAGGCAGAGATCAACTCGCAGATGGCTGCATGGATGCCTTCGCTTGCGGCCGTGTGTTCCATCACGATTCTCGGCTACGGGGGCTATCTGGTCCTCGATGGTGTGATGACCGTTGGCAAGCTTGTCGCATTTTTCATGTACGTGAACATGGTCGTGCAACCGTTTCGCGTCGCCGGTTTCGTGATCAACCTGTTTCAGCGCGCAGCGGTTTCCTGTGAGCGTCTGTTCGAGGTGATCGCGTTGCCGCCGGAGATTACCGACGCACCGAGCGGCCGGGCGCCCGCCCAGATCACGGGCAGAATCGAACTTCGCGATTTGACCTTCAGCTACGACGATACTCTGCAACCGGCGCTCAAAGGCGTAAATCTGACAATCGTTCCTGGCGAATCGATCTCCATCATGGGCCGGGTTGGCTGTGGCAAGACCACCTTGCTCAAACAGATCGTGCGGCTGGTCGACACCCCCCGCAGCAGCGTGTTGATCGACGGACACGACGTGCACGACTACCCGCTTGCACAGCTACGCTCGCAAATCGCGATGGTGCCCCAGGACACCTTCCTGTTCGGAGAGCCGCTAAAAGACAATTTGACCTATGACGACCCAAATCGGGAATTGGATCGCATCTGGGCTGCCGCGACCTCGGCGGATCTGAAAACCACAATCAAAGACTTTCCGGAGCAACTTGACACGATCGTGGGCGAGCGCGGGGTGACTCTGTCCGGTGGTCAGAAGCAGCGCGCAACACTGGCCAGAGGGCTCATTCGCGAATCACCGGTTCTGATTCTGGACGACTGTTTCTCCAGCGTGGATACAGAGACAGAGGAACACATCCTCTCGGAACTTAGTCGGCTGCGCCGTCGGCAGACGACAATCCTGGTTTCTCACCGGGTTTCCACCGCGCGGCACTCAGATCGCATCGTGGTAATGGACCAAGGCAGCATCGTGGAAATCGGGTCCCACGCCGAACTGATCGCAGCGGGCGGACTGTACGCGGAGCTCGAGCGGATCCAGCGCGAAGGCGCCGATGAATCCGACTACGACATACTCGGGGCGACCACCTGATGGCAGAGTCCACCGCACAGAATCCTGAACGTCGTGACTACTCGATGTTCGACGCCGAGCTATCCGGGGCCGTATTAAACGTCAGCCTGCTCGGCCGACTGTTGCACTGGATGAAACCGTATCGCACTGCCATTGCCGTCAGCGCGGTCCTGGTGGTGCTTGCATCAACATTGCAGGTGCTGCTGCCGGTGGTGATTTCCCTGGTGGTCATCGATCACATTATTCGCGGAGAGACCGAGATACTGGTGCCCGATCTGGGCATGATCGACCTCACGGAGTGGTTGGCGCAGGCACTCGTCGTGCATCCGCTGCTGGCCGCATGCCTTATCTACGCAGCTTTGCAGGTCGCCTGGGCGGTGGCAGGTCACGCCCACCGGCTAACCCTGATCAGCTCAGTAATCAACGGTCTTCGAGATCTGCGCCTGGATCTGTTTCGCCATCTGGAGACACGGCCCTCATCCTTTTACGACCGGGTGGCCGTTGGCCGGGTGATGACGCGGGTCACCAACGACATCGAAGCCCTTTATGAGCTGCTGCGGGGTCTGGGTTCGCTGATCGGAGAGTTCGTGCCGTTCTTCGTTGCGCTGATCATCATGTTCGCAATCGATGTCCAGCTTACCTTCATCCTGCTGCTCGCAATGCCGGTCATGGGTGCGGCAACATTCTACTTTCGTCGCGCAACGCGAAAGTTGTTCCGGATGGTACGGATGTCGCTATCCGCACTGAATCAGAATATGCAGGAAAATCTTTCGGGTCTGCAGGTGGTGCAGCTCTCGGAGCGCCAGGAACACAACCTCGGTCGATACACGAAGATCAATGAGGAAAACCTCGGTTACGAACTGCGAACCATGCGCTTTGAAACCCTGTACGGCGCGTTCAACGACAGCATTGCGCACATCGCGCTCGGCGCGATCATCTGGTACGGAGGCGGTGCCATCGTCCAGGATCAGATGTCTCTGGGCGGGGTGATTCTCTTCACCCGCTTCATCGACATGCTGTTTCACCCCATCGTCGCGCTGGGTGAGCAAACCAACATCCTGTTTCGCGCCATGGCCAGCGGTGAGCGGATTTTCCAGGCGCTGGATTGGGACGAGAAGATTCACGAACCCGCGGAGCCTGCCAGGCTGCCAGACCGGTTGACCGGCGAGGTGTTGTTCAAGGGTCTGAACTTCGGATACGACGCCGACGTACAGGTGCTCAACGACGTCAGCTTCACCATTGCCCCCGGAGAAAAACTTGCCATCGTAGGCCCAACCGGATCCGGCAAGAGCACGTTGATTCGCTTGTTAGGAAGATTCTACGATTTCGACGACGGTCAGATATTTCTCGACGGCGTGGATCTAAACCGAATTCATACCCACGACCTGCGAACCCGCATCGGGGTAGTCCTGCAGGACTTTCACATCTTCTCGGGCACCATTTACGACAACATCGCCCTGGGGGATCCGGCCATCAGCCTTGAGACGGCCGTTCTCGCTGCCCGCCGTGTCAACGCCCATGGCTTCATCTCGTCGTTGCCCAACGGATACGATACGGAGTTGTCCGAGCGAGGGCAGAATCTTTCTCAGGGACAACGCCAACTGCTGGCGTTTGCACGCGTGCTGGCGGCCGATCCGGAAATTCTGGTGCTCGATGAAGCGACCGCCAGCATTGATACAGAGACCGAACTCCTGATCCAGGATGCGCTGCGTCAGCTGACCGCAGGGCGCACTTCCATCATCATCGCCCATCGCCTGCAGACCATTCAGGAAGCAGACCGGGTGCTTGTGCTTCGCAACGGATGCGTGGAGGAACTAGGCACCCACGAAGAACTGCTCGCACAAGAGGGCCTCTACCACACGCTGTACTCATTGCAGTTTCAGGAGTAAGGCCGCTCTCGATTCAGCCGTGCATCGACAGTCCGCCTGACACACTGATCGTCTGACCGGTAATAAACGCCGAATCGTCGCTCAGGAACATTGCCACGACCCCCGGGAAATCCTCCGGCTGTCCGAGACGGCGCATGGGTATCGCTCGCGTCAGCGCTTCTGCGAGTCGCCCGGTTTCATCGAACGACTCAAGCAGTGGGGTGTCGGTGGGTCCCGGACACACGGAATTGAAGGTAATGCCCTGGCGCGCATGCTCCCTCGCCAGGGTTTTCATCAACGCAATAATCCCACCCTTGGCGGCCGAGTAGACGGCTTCCCCGGAAGATCCGACTCGACCTGCATCCGAGGCGATGCTGACGATGCGTCCCCTGCCCGCCTCAACCATTCGGCGCAGCACAGTGTGTGTGACATTCAATGGGCCGCGCAGGTTGATGTCGATCACTCGATCCCACAGTTCGGGATCGCTGTCGATGAACGGCATCGCTCGATCCCATCCGGCGTTGTTGACCAATCCATACGGCGCTCCTACCTGGTCTGCATATAACGCCACCGCATTGGTCACTGCGGCATGGTCGGTGATATCCAGTTCAAACGCGCTTAGCGCGGCGGTCCTGGCCGTCTGTTCGACTGGGTTCAGATCAAACACTGCGACCGGGTGGCCATCGGACAGCAACCGCTCAACGACGGCCCTGCCGATCCCGCTGGCGCCACCGGTGACGATCACCGGCCGGTGGGATGGTCCTGTCATCACGTCCCTCCAAGTCACCGCATTATGGGTACAATGCCGGCCCATGAGCAAACCGACCGGCAACCCTGGCGGCTCCATCAAGAGCGGCAAGAAATTTCGAACTCAAGCCGGCTTTATGGCGATCAAGGATGGCGTAAAGGCGGCCCCCCACCGCAACGATGCACCCGCCGAAAATTCCCGCCGAAAACCCCCGTGGCTGCGCGTGCGTATCGTTGGCGGTGAGAAGTATCAGGCCGTGCGCGATACGGTTACCGCACACCGGCTGGCAACGGTCTGCGAAGAATCTCACTGCCCGAACATCGCCGAGTGCTGGAACAACGGTACGGCCACGATCATGTTGATGGGGTCGGTCTGCACCCGGGCCTGCAGATTCTGCGCCGTAGACACGGGCAACCCGAACGGCTGGCTCGACGCTGACGAGCCGGACAACGCTGCGCAGTCGGTACGCCTGATGGGCCTTCGCTACATCGTGCTGACCTCGGTGGACCGCGATGACCTGGACGACGGCGGTGCCGCCCACTACGCCACCTGCGTGCGCGCCATCAAATCAGTGAACCCCAATACTGCGGTGGAGGCCCTGACTCCGGATTTCCGCGGCTCAAAATCATCGGTGGAAACGGTTGTGAACTCCGGGTTGGAAGTATTCGCACAGAATCTCGAAACCGTTGAAAGGCTGACCCACGAGGTGCGCGATCCTCGCGCCGGATACGCACAGACGCTCAACGTGCTGGCTCATGCAAAACACAGCCGTGCAGACGTGCTTACCAAATCAAGCCTGATGCTGGGGCTCGGCGAGACGGACTCAGAAATCACCCAGGCCATGCAGGATCTGAGGGATCACGGAGTGGACATCCTAACCCTCGGCCAGTACCTGCGACCCACACCGAATCACCTCCCGGTCGCACGCTGGGTGCACCCCGATGAATTTGGTGGCTACCGGGAACTCGGCCTGGAGATGGGTTTCATGGAAGTGGCTTCAGGACCACTGGTGCGTTCAAGCTATCGCGCTGAAAGAATTCTGGATCGGAATAATCTGGGGCTGGGACAAGTCCCGGTAAAGTTGTTATAGCCCATGGCAGATACGCTGTTAGCGACGACCGACACACCCGCCACGCCGCTTACGCTGGTGAGAACCGCGGGGTTCGACAGCTGGAGCGCCGAGCTTGGAGCGACCGCGCGCAGCTGGGTCACGCGCGCGCAGTTCACAGCCAAGAGCGGAGAATTCGCGTGGCTGCCTGGCCCGGATGGCGAACCGATAGAACTCGTTGTGGGGTGGGACGGAAAAGATGACCTTGCAACCCTGGGTGGCCTGCCGTTTAAGGTCCCCGAAGGCGTCTATCGGATAACGACTGTCGTGTCGGATCTGCAACTTCTCGGCTGGTCGCTGGGCGCATATCGGTTTACCCGTTATAAGGAAACCGACAGAGTTCCCGCGCAGCTTCTCGCAGCACCCGAAAACGATCTGGACACGGTTGCAAATACCGAAGCCGCCACCACGCTGGTACGCGACCTGATCAATATTCCCGCCGGGGACATGCTGCCAAGCCACCTCGCCGACGAGGCATCCCAGGTCGCTGCCGCCAACGGCGCCGAATGTCAGATTACCGTGGGCGATGATCTGCTCGCGAAAAACTACGGCACGATTCACGCGGTTGGACGCGCGTCGCACGACGCTCCTCGATTGATCGACATTTTCTGGGGCAACGAGACCGACCCGCTGGTGGTATTAGTCGGCAAAGGCGTATGTTTCGACAGTGGCGGGCTCAACATCAAGACCGCCGCCGGAATGCGCACGATGAAAAAGGACATGGGCGGCGCCGCGCACGCACTGGGCCTGGCACAGCTCATCATGATGCAGAAGCTTCCCGTCCGGTTACGCGTGCTCATTGGCGCGGTGGAGAACGCTATCGCCGGCAACGCTTATCGGCCCGGCGACATTCTGCAGACCTACAAGGGCATATCGGTAGAGATCGACAACACCGATGCCGAAGGCCGATTGGTGCTTTGCGATTGCCTGGCCCTGGCCGCGGAGCAGGAGCCACAACTGATCATCGATTTCGCGACCCTCACCGGCTCGGCTCGATCTGCGGTCGGTGGTGAGATAGCCGCAATGTTCTGCAATGACGACGCCGTCGCGGCAGAGATCTTCGAGTCCGGGACGCGCTGCGACGATCCGGTGTGGCGACTGCCCTTGCACGAACCCTACGCTTACCTGCTCAACAGCAAGGTCGCAGACACCGTCAACTCCGCCGCATCACCCTATGCCGGGGCGATAACCGCAGCGTTGTTCCTGCAGAAGTTCATCGACGATGTACCCTGGGTGCATTTTGACATCATGGCGTTCAACACCCGTGAGCGCCCGGGCCGCCCCGAAGGCGCCGAGGCGATGGCCGTTCGTGCGGTATTCGGTTATTTGAGCCACAGATTCGGAGGCTGACATGTTCGAACAACTCGAAAATGCCGCTCTGGGCGATCGCGTGTCCCTGCAGGACGTCCTCGCAGCGCTGAAATTCAACGCCGACGGACTCGTACCGGCCATTGCCCAGGACATCTCCACCAAAGAGGTCCTGATGCTGGCGTGGATGGATCGTCAGGCCCTGGAGCGCACACTGTCTGAAGGATTCGCCTGTTACTGGTCGCGCAGCCGCAGCGCACATTGGCGCAAGGGCGAGACTTCCGGGCACCTCCAGGCCCTCAGGGAGCTGAGATTTGACTGTGACGGTGACGCCATACTGTTGCTCGTGGACCAGACCGGACCCGCCTGTCACACCAACCGCCCTTCGTGTTTTTACCTGTTGGCCGACGGGGACCAGGTGCGGGTGACCTCGGAACCCAGCTGACCTATAATCCGCGCCGTTATGAAACTCCCGCGCACGTACTGCTGTTGTCTGATCCTTAGTTGCTGCCGCTAGCCGCAGCGACGCCCGGGCCCCTGCCCGCAGCCTTTTTCGATCAGCCAATCTTTCGAGAAGCGTATGGAAATTCGATTTCACAACACTCAATCCGGCCGTAAAGAAACCTTTACCCCCATCGATCCGGAGCGCCTGACCATCTACGTGTGCGGGCCGACTGTGTACAACCTGGTACACATCGGCAATGGCAGACCGGCGGTGGTATTCGATGTGCTTTACCGCCTGCTCAAGGTGTTCTACCGCGAGGTGATTTACGCACGCAACGTCACCGATGTGGATGACAAGATCAACGCTGCCGCAAAAAAATCCGGACAGTCCATTCACGAACTGGCAGATCGTTTTACCGCCGAGTACCAGAAAGACGTGGCCGCTCTGGGTGTGCTTGAACCTGCCGTGGAGCCCAGAGCCACGCAGCACATGCCCGAGATCATTGAAATGATCGGGTCCCTGATCGACAAAGGCAACGCCTACGCCGCGGACGGTCACGTTCTGTTCCACGTGCCATCGGATCCCGAGTACGGCAGCCTGTCCCGACGCAGCCTGGAAGACATGCTCGATGGCGCCCGAGTCGAGGTCGCTTCGTACAAGAAAGACCCCAAAGACTTCGTACTGTGGAAGCCCTCAACCGACGATCTGCCCGGTTGGGACAGCCCCTGGGGGTTTGGCCGCCCGGGGTGGCATATTGAGTGCTCGGCGATGATTCGCAAACACCTGGGCCGCAGCATCGACATTCACGGTGGCGGCTCAGATCTCATGTTCCCGCACCACGAAAACGAGGCGGCGCAAAGCCGCTGCGCAAACGATCATGCTGAATATGTCCGCTACTGGCTGCACAACGGCATGTTGACGCTCGGCCAGGAAAAGATGTCAAAGTCGGTGGGGAACATTGTTACGATCCGCGAACTGCTGGAGACTCATTCCGGCGAGGAACTGCGCTATGCGCTGCTTTCTGGCCAATACCGTTCCCCATTGGCCTGGTCAAACGATCTCCTCAACCAGGCCAGCAGCAGTCTGGATCGCCTGTACCAGGCGCTGCGTGATGCGGGCGGTAACGACGAAACCTCCCTCGCCCATGCGTGGGCGAGCGCTGACGCCTACCCCTCGGGAATCCTCGACGCGCTGAGCGACGACCTGAACACGCCACAAGCCCTGGCGGCAATGCACCAGCTGGCCGGAGCGATTCATCGCGCCGACGAACCCGCTGAGAAAGCCAGACTGGCTCAGCAACTGTTGGCCGGCGGCTGGTTGCTGGGATTGCTCACCGAGACGGTGCACGACCACTTTCAAGCGGGCGACGGCCTGGACGCCGGGCGGATCGAGCGCCTGATCGTGGAGCGCAACGCTGCTCGCGACACCCGGGATTTCGCCGGAGCAGACGCCATTCGCGACGAATTGACGGCCATGGGAGTCGAACTGGAAGACACCCGCGACGGGACTCGCTGGAAGATCAGCGACGACTGAGATGCTTTGCGTACGGGTATGACTGCATCCGCGGTTTCGAGTAGACTGCCGGCGCTGCGCACCGGTTGCGCAGCGGGAGTGGGTGTACAGGAAGTCGGTGCAAGTCCGACACTGCC
>JAYGEV010000380.1:0-3589 GCA_046582225.1 Pseudomonadales bacterium | reverse complement strand
GATTCGCAACGTCACGAACTCGGGCACAGCGATCGTATCGAACGGCCGTTGTGTCCGTTCTTCCCATTCGCCGAGATCGGCGTTGAACTCGGCGAAGCGGTATTCCTGGTCGTCGATGTAAATACCCCACTCGCGGTTGCGGGTGAGCGCCTGCTGACGGGCAAGCTCGACCCGGAATGCGAAGCGCTGGGCGTGACCCTTGACCGCCTGGCGGGTATCGGCACCGGTGAAGCCAAGGACAACCACCCCCGTCAGGATGCTGACCAGGCTCACCACAATCAGCACCTCTAGAAGGGTGAAGCCCTCCGATCGAGAGGGTCGGCACAAACTCGTATCACAGATCCTCAAAGCGGATGTCTGCGTTGAGCCCATCACCGCCTTCGTTGCCATCCGCGCCCAGGCAGAACAACAAAAATCCCCGCTCGTCGCTTTCGTATACGTATTCCGAGCCCCAGGGGTCCGCGGGCAACTTTTTGATGTATCCGTCGGGGTTGTAGTTCCTGGGTTCCGGGAGCCCGCCGGGTTTGGAGGCCAGCGCTTCCAGGCCCTGGTCGGTGGACGGATAGCGAAGGTTGTCCAGTCGGTAGATGTCCAGCGCGTTGGCCAGTGAGCGCAAATCGCTCTGGGCGGCTGTGACGCGCGCCTGATCCGGGCGCCCGAGCAGATTTGGCACGATGATCGCACCGAGAATGCCGATGATGACGACCACCACGAGCACCTCGATCAAGGTAAATCCAGCTGCACTGGACCGCGCGTCGGGTTGCATCACCATCACACCAGCTGATTCATGTTGAGGATTGGCAGCAGAATAGCCATCACGATGAACATAACAAGGCCTCCCATCACAACCAGCATCAGCGGTTCAAACAGTCGCACCAGGGTTGTGACGATACGCTCGACTTCGGCCTGCTGGTAGGTGGCCACCTTTTCGAGCATCACGTCAAGCAGGCCACTGGCCTCGCCGCTGGCCACCATGTGCAACAACATGGGTGGAAAGTAACCTGCTGTTTCCAATGCGGACCGCAAGCTGGCCCCTTCGCTGACGCGTTGGGTGGCGTCCGCCAGGCGTCGCTTCAACCAGCTGTTGGACACCACTTCGCTGGCGATGTTCATCGCTTCCAGCAGCGGCACCCCACTGCTGGTGAGGATGCTTAGCGTGTTTGCATACCGCGCAGAATTGCTGCTGCGGGCGATTCTGCTCACGATCGGCAGCGCGAGCTTCTGTCGATCCCAGGCGAGGCGCACGTTGGGCTGCTCCAGCAACCAGCGCACGCCCGTGACCGCAGCGGCGATAACGATAGCAAACAGCCACCAGTAGTCCCGGGTCAGTTCTGAGGCAGCGATCAGAAACCGCGTGGCCAGTGGAAGTTCCTGACCCATGTTCTCGAGCACGCCAACCATGTCAGGGACGACATAGATCATCAATGCACCAACGATGGCAAACGCGAGCAGCGTCAGCACCAGCGGGTACAGCATGGCCATTTCCACATCGCGGTGAGACTCGAACTGACGCTCGGTATAGGTCGCCAGGTTATCTAGAACCTTGTCTAGAAATCCTGATTGCTCACCGGCGGCCACCGTGGATCGATACATGTGATCGAAGCTGTCCGGGAAGTCGGCCATGCTCGACGCCAGCGAGTGGCCTTCCAGCACGCGCGAGCGAATACCCATGACCAGCGCGTTGATGTGCTGCTTTTCGGATTGCTGGGCCACAGCATGGAGGGCTTCTTCGATGGGCAGACCGGCGGCGATCAGGGTGGCCATCTGCCGGGTTAACAGCACGCGATCCAACGCACCCATGCGCCGACCAAACTTCAAGCTAAAATTCAGCCCGCCGCTTCGCGCTTTGAGCTCCGTAGCGATATCCACACCCAGCGGAACCAGGCCCTCGTCGCGCAACAGCTGGCGAATCTGGCGTACGCTGTCCGCCTCCAGAACGCCTTTGCGTTGCCGACCGCGCTGATCCAGCGCCGTATATTCGAATGCCGCCACGGCGCCCTACTCCTCCAGGGTGACCCTGAGGATTTCCTGTACGGTGGTTACCCCGGCGAGCACCTTGGCTTTGCCATCGTCACGAATGCCGGGTGTTCTGCGTCGCGCGTAACCGGCCAGTTCGTGCTCTGAAACCTGATCGTGGATAAGTTGGCGCAAGGTGTCGTCCACCGGCACCAGCTCATATATTCCTGTTCGGCCTTTGAATCCGCTCTGCTGACAGCTCTCGCAGCCGCCTGCGTCGTACACCAGAGCCGAGCGCTCACCCAGAAACTCCAGCTCTGAAGCCGTGGCGTTGCGGTGTTGTCTGCAGTCGGGACACAGTACGCGGACCAGGCGCTGCGCGAGCATGCCCACCAGGCTCGATGACAGCAGAAATGGCTCCACGCCCATATCGATCAGGCGGGAGATCGCGCCGACGGCGGTATTGGTGTGCAGCGTGGACATCACCAGGTGCCCGGTCAGGCTGGCTTGAACCGCGACCTCAGCAGTTTCCATGTCGCGGATCTCGCCGACCATCACCACGTCCGGATCCTGGCGCAGAATGGCGCGCAGACCCCGGGCGAACGTCATATCCGCCTTGGTGTTCACCTGGGTCTGGCCGATTCCAGGCAGGTTGTACTCGATGGGGTCCTCAACCGTGAGGATATTGATGGTCTGGGTGCCGAGCTCAGCAAGCGAGGCATACAGGGTGGTGGTCTTACCCGATCCGGTCGGGCCGGTCACCAGAAAGATGCCGTGGGGCCGGTGGACGATTTCGCGCAACAGCGTCAGCCCGCCTTCGGACATGCCGAGATTTTCCAGGCGCAGGCGTCCGGCCTGCTTGTCGAGCAGCCGCAGCACCACGCGTTCGCCGTTGCTCGCGGGCATGGTAGACACCCGTACATCGACTTCCCGACCGCCGATTCGCAGTGAGATTCGGCCATCCTGAGGGATACGTTTCTCGGCGATGTCCAGGCGCGCCATGACCTTGATCCGCGAGACCAGTAACGGCGCCAGCTCGCGCTTGGGTTTGACGACCTCGCGCATCACGCCGTCGACCCGGAAACGTACGATCAGATCCTTCTCAAAGGTCTCGATGTGGACGTCTGAGGCGTTTTCGCGAATAGCCTCGGCCAGCAAAGCGTTGATCAGTCGAATAATGGGCGCGTCGTCTGCCTGCTCGAGCAGATCTTCTGTTTCAGGTACAGAGTCGGCAAGGCTGGCCAGATCCATCTCATCGCCCATGTCTTCAACCATCTGCCGAGCCTCGGACGCGTCGCGAGCGTATGTGGCTGTGAGCAATGCTTCGAACTCTTCATCTCCCACCATGCGCAACGACAACGCTCTTTTGGCATAGCGCTTAATTTCAGCGAGCGTGGTGAGGTTTGGATGGGTTCTGCAGGCCACCATTGCCTGTTGTCGGGGACCGGACTCATCGGTGATGACAACGCCAAATCGGCGGGCGAAAGCAAACGGCAGCAGAGCTGCGGTGCTCAGTTGCTCGCTCGATCGCGTATCCGGCCGGTCCTGGGCCAAATCGCTCATGATGGGGTACTCGGGTTATGCGGGTCTCATGATATCAACCCTGGCGGGGCAGGCTAAAGAACATTCACCC
>JAYGEV010000375.1:0-4815 GCA_046582225.1 Pseudomonadales bacterium | reverse complement strand
CCGGGCGGTAGTCGAACCGGTCATGAAATTCTGCACCGACAAGCAGTACAAGGTGTTCATGCAGCAGGTCCCGGAGTTTGAGCACATGCTGTATGAAGACGGACTGGAGATTGTCAAATTCTGGTTTTCGATATCAAAGGGAGTCCAGGAAGATCGTTTCCATACCCGCCGCAGCGATCCGCTGAAGCAGTGGAAAATCAGCCCGGTCGACGAACGAGCCCAGGAACGCTGGGAAGTCTATACGAAGTACAAAGACGATATGTTCAACAGAACGCATACATCGTTCTGCCCCTGGATCATCGTCAAAGCGAACGATAAGAAAAAGGCGCGCCTGGAGAGTATACGTTATGTACTTTCTACCCTGGACTACGAAGGCAAAAGCGAAGAGCGCACGGTGCTGTCACCAGACCCGGACGTTGTTGTGCGCTTCCATCGTTCAAACCATTCCCTGGACTGATCGCGCTCCAGCCGGAGCGCAGGAAGGAGCGTGTTAGAAGGAGTCAAGCGCTGGCTAGGGTTCTCGGCGGACCCAGCGACTGGTCTTGCTGAGGTCCTGCACGGGCTGTTCGGCTTTCTGCCAGCCGCCGAATCCTGGTTCGAGGTGTGCAACGCTGGTAAAGCCCATGTCCTCCAGGGCTTTCACCGCCAGCACGGAACGCCCGCCGCCGGCACAGAACACCACAATGCGGGCGTCTTCGAGAAAGTAGTCTCGGTAATAAGGGCTCGCAGGGTCGGCCCAGAATTCCAGCATGCCCCTGGGCACGTGTTTGGAGCCTGGGATCGTTCCGAGGTCTACACGTTCCTGCAGCTCGCGAAGGTCCACCACTAACAGGTTCGGGTCATCGGCCATCTCGGCCTTCAGCTGGTCGACATTCAGATTTTCGATGCTTGCCTTTTCGGCGTTGACGGACTCGAAGATGTTTTTGATCGGCACCGCGCGGTCTCACTGGCGATTCGTTGGCGCTCAGTGTACACGTAATATCTGGGAACCATCGCGTTGGTAGGATGTCATATCATGGGGCGTTTACGCATTTAACGAAAAGTATAGTTGTCAGGAGTAGTCGATGCGGTATGTGGTGGGATCTCTTGTTTTGCTGGCCACTCTCTCAGGCTTTTTCGTAGGAGTATCGACGGCATATGGTGCGCTACCCATCAGGTTGCCCACTGGAGAAGAGCTTCCCAGTCTGGCGCCCATGCTGGATGGTGCCACCCCGACGGTTGTGAACATCGCAACCTACACAACCGTGCAGGTTCGCAATCCGCTGTTGGAAGATCCGTTCTTTCGGCGCTTTTTCAACGTTCCGGATCAGCGCCGCTATCGGAGCACCCAAAGCGCAGGATCGGGTGTGGTGGTCGATGCCGCCAACGGCTATATCGTCACTAACAACCACGTCGTGGAACGAGCTGACAAGATCAACGTGACCCTCTCCGATGGTCGGCTGCTGACCGCGACGCTGGTTGGTAACGACCCGCAGGTGGATCTGGCTGTGCTCAAGGTAGATCCCGAATCCCTGCAGGAAATCAGCTTTGCCAACTCCAACGAGCTGCGGGTTGGAGATTTTGTCGTGGCCATTGGCAACCCCTTTGGCCTGAGTCAGACGGTTACCAGCGGAATCATCAGCGCGTTGGGCCGTAGCGGGCTTGGAATCGAGGGATATGAAGATTTTATTCAGACCGATGCGTCGATCAATCCTGGCAACTCCGGGGGCGCGCTGGTGGATTTGAAAGGGCGTCTGGTTGGGATCAACACCGCTATTCTGGCGCCCAGCGGCGGCAACGTGGGTATCGGCTTTGCGATACCGGCCAACATGGTGCGTGCCATCATGGGCGAGATCATTGAGCATGGTGAAGTTCGACGAGGCTACCTCGGTCTAGCCGTTCAGGGGCTCAACGCGGACCTGGCGGAGGCCTTCGGAGTTGATCGTCGCGAAGGTGTCGTTGTGGTCGAGGTGGAGCCCGACAGCATTGCGGATGCCGCCGGTTTGCGCTCAGGTGACATCATTACCAGAATTGGTGAGCGGGAAATTACTAGAGTATCGGACTTTCACAGTCACGCGGCCGTCATTTTCGTTGGCGATGAGGTCGATTTGGAAGTTCTGCACGACGGTCGATCCAGGCAGGTGGTCCTGGAAATCGACAACGACAATCTCGAGAAGGTTCTAGGTCGGCAGATTGACGCCCGGTTGGCGGGAACGGAGCTGCAGAATTTCCGAAACGAGGATGAGCCCACCATGGGGGCCGGGGTGCTGGTGACCGACATCGACACCCAGAGCGCGGCTTATCGATTTGGTTTGCGCGCCGGTGACGTTCTGGTCGCGGCGAATCGCAGAGATGTGCGCAACCTTACCGAGTTACGCGAAGGCGTGCGGTTGAACACCCGGCAGCTGCTGCTGCGCGTATACCGCGCCGGCGAGTTTGGCTTCGTCGCAATCCGGTAGGAGGCGACTCCGTCGCCGAATTCGCGGTCGGAGACCGCTCCTACGGGCCGTCGAACATGATTACGTTGCGGGCGACCTCGCCGGACTCGAGTGCAGTCATGGCGTCGTTGACATCCTCCAGCGCAATGCGCCCGGATATCATGTCATCCAGATGCAGCCTGCCCTGCAGATAGAATTCGACGAAGCGCGGCATGTCCACGCGAAACCGGTTGGAGCCCATGTTGGATCCCTGGAGTTTGCGTTCCATTAGAAACTCGGGGCCATGCAACTCAATGTTGGTGCCCACCGGGATCATGCCGATGATCGTGGCCGTACCACCACGCTGTAACATCTTGAACGACTGCTCAGCGGTAACCTTCAGCCCGATCGCTTCAAAAGAGTAATGTACGCCGCCGCCGGTCAACTCGCGCACTTCCTTGATCACGTCGGTTTCACTGGCGTTCACCACATCGGTGGCGCCGAACTTGCGGGCGAGATCCAACTTGCTGTCTAGAGTGTCGATCGCAATGATTCGCGCAGCGCCGGCGATTTCCGCACCGTTGATCGCCGACAGCCCCACGCCTCCGCAGCCGATCACCGCGACCGTGCTGCCTGGCTCTACTTTGGCTGTGTGAATCACGGCTCCCACCCCGGTGGTTACCCCGCAGCCGATCAGTGCGGCACGGTCCAGGGGCATGTCTTCACGAATTTTGGCGATTGCATGCTCGTGGACCAGCATGTACTCAGCGAACGAAGACAGGTTCAGAAATTGCCAGATGTTCTCATCGCCTTTGGTCAGCCGCTGGGGTTGATCGGCCGCACGTTGCAGTTCCGGCTCCTGACAAAGCGACATGTGCCCGGTAAGGCAGTACTCGCAATGACCACAGAATGCCGACAGACAGGTGATCACATGATCACCCGGTTTGACGTAGGTGACGTCTCTGCCCACGGCTTCAACGACTCCGGCGGACTCGTGTCCCAACACCGCCGGCAGCGGGTACGGGTATGAGCCGTTTTGGAAGTGCAGATCAGAATGACACACGCCAGCGGCCACGGTTCGCACCAGAACCTCCCGTGGTGCGGGATCACCGTGCTGGACATCCTCAATTTCAAGGGGCTGATTAACTTCGCGCAACACGGCCGCTTTCATTCGCCGCCCTCCCATATTTCTGTGTCTTGTCGATCGAGTGTGCCAAACGGGGGTGGGGATTGCTACCGTGGCGGCGAACTAGCGCGAACTAGCGTTCGCATGGGACTTCCTACAGTATTGGGGTCCAAACATGTGCCGCCAAAAGCGGGAATTTTTCCATGGTGTTGATCGGTCTGGGGTCCAATCGCGGCGATAGTAGAAGCACCATCGCCTCGGCGATGCGCAGGCTCGCCGAGTATGCCGTGGGCGAGTTGCGGTGTTCGGACTTGTGGCGGACCTCGCCAGTGGACTGCCCGCCGGGCTCCGGTGACTTTATCAATGCCGCGGCCGCGTTCCAGGCCCGTGATGGGTTGAGCCCAGAGGCGTTGCTGGGTGCCCTCAAAGCTCTAGAGGTGGAATACGGGCGTGGTCCAACGCCGGTTCGAAACGCGCCCCGCGAGCTCGACCTCGATTTGCTGTTGTTCGACGATCAGACACGAGACGAGCCGGACTTCACCCTCCCGCACCCGCGAGCGGTTAATCGACTCTTCGTGCTTGCCCCGGCCGCCCAGGTGGCCGCAGATGTGGTCTGGCCCGGTATCGGCACGACGGTTAGTGATCTGCTGGCGCAGTTGCAGACCGATGAACAGGTTGAGGTGCTCGATGCAATGCCGGTGGATTAACCGGTATGTTTCTTGGTTTGCTCGCATGGCCGCGGTTTCTCTATGCGTAATGGCGCCGCATGCGGCCTCCTATGACGGTAAGTTGCATCAGCAACTTACGTTTCTGGCCGCCAAGCAGTTCAACCGCTGTGTGGCCGGAACAGACATTCCCATGCTCACACCTTTGCAGGTTCGTTACATCGCAAAAACCAACGTTAAGCAGGCAGACCGCAATGTGTTTGCCCGCATGTTCAACTGGCGCTACTACGATCGCGGCAGCGAAGCCGAACGTTCTATGCTGTGGGCAATCGATACGCGGTTCCACGAGCACTTCAACGAAATCCTGGCTCGATTGGATCGCGCGGACGGCACGGCTCAGCTATACAGCAATCTGGGGCGCATCGTCGGTTTCGTCCAGTTGGTTTCGTCGCCCGCGCACACGGTGCCGGTTTACACCGGGCGCTTCTGGCGCTTCAGCTTGACGGATCGCTTTGACAACTATTCGGTCGACGAGGCGGCGGTTCAGACGGAACTCGAAGACGCCTGTGATTTTCTCGAACAGCCAGCGAGCGACTACCTGGCGATCCTGCGGGGGGTTGCCGCGGAT
>JAYGEV010000362.1:0-1830 GCA_046582225.1 Pseudomonadales bacterium | reverse complement strand
TTCTGTCCGCCGACACCGAGCGATTTCAAGCGGAAATCAAACGCCGGGGCCTTGCTGATTAACGCCACTACCGATAGCCGCGACCAAACTGGAGACAGGCATGGCGAGTAAGATTGAAACCGACGAGATGCCAGGAAGCTTCGCGGACCTGGTACCACGGCCCTGGGTTCAGGACCTTTACCAGGTCGACGAACACCCACCGCCGGCGTCGCTGCTGGAATCATCGTTTGAGAATCTGTCGAGCGCCGACGTATCTGTCGAGCGCTACTATTCCGATGAATGGCACCGGCGCGAAGTGGCCGAAGTCTGGCAGAAAACCTGGCAGATGGCGTGCCGGGTCGAGGAAATCCCCAATGTCGGTGACTTTGTTACCTACGACATCGTGAACGACAGCGTCATCGTGGTGCGCACGTCCGCAACCGACATCGTCGCTTACGTGAACTCCTGTCTGCATCGCGGCACCGCGTTGTGCGACGGCGCCGGTACCACGACAGAATTTCGATGCCCGTATCACGGCTGGATCTATCGCCTGGACGGCTCGCTGAAATCGGTGCCCGGCGCCTGGGACTTTTCGCACCTGGACCTGAAAAAAACGACGCTTCCCCGGGTGAACGTCGGCTTCTGGGGCGGCTTTGTATTCATCAATCTGAATCCGGACTGCGGTCCACTCGAGGACTATCTCGGCGTGCTGCCGGAGCATCTTGCGGCGTTCAACATCGACAATCGATACAAGGCCATCCACGTCTCAAAGGTTGTCCCGTGCAACTGGAAAGTCGCCCAGGAAGCCTTCATCGAGGGTTACCACGTGGCCGAAACGCACTACCCGAAAACCGCCGATGGCAACATAGCCCCCAGCGCGGTAGCCACTTCGAATTACGATACGTCGATTGCGTACGATTTCTGGCAACCCCATGTCACCCGGATGACGATGTTGAGCGGCATCCCGAGTGGCTACATCGCCGATCAGATTGCTGGCGAGCAGGCCGTCGTGGATGCCTATTTCGGTCGCAAGCCGGGCAACGCCGTTACCTTGAAGGATGGCGAAACCGCGCGATCCGCGATTGCAAGACAGAACCGGAAAATCTGGGGTGAAGCCCACAACGTTGATCTTTCAGGCTTCAGCGACGCCGAGATGCTCGACCAGATCCAATACACGGTGTTCCCGAACTTTACCGTCTGGCCGACCATCGTCGCGCCGCTGTGCTACCGGTTCCGACCCCATGGAGACGACACCACCCATTCGATTTTCGAAGTCTGGATGTTGCATCCCAAAGCCGACGACGGCTCGCACCCGGAACCCATGCGCGAGCTGCGACTGGACCCCGATCAGGATTGGGCATCAGTACCCGAGCTGGGAAGCTACGGACCGGTTCTGGATCAGGACACGCCCAACATGCCCCGCATCCAGAAAGGTCTGATGGCCAGCGCCAAGAAAGCCGTGAGCCTGGCGAATTATCAGGAGGTGCGGATTCGCGCCTTCCACGAGACCCTGGATCGATATCTTGCCGGCGAACTCTAGCCGGGCCGGCGAACTCTAGCCGGCGGCGGCGAGCGCCGCGGCGCTGCGCCGTGCATCGCGGCGGTCGATGGCCGCTCGAATGCGCGTCTGGCGCTCCCGGGTCATGGGATATTTCCAGATCACCAGGCCAGCCAGGATAAACATCGTCGACGGCAGAAAGACATAAACATATCTGAGGCCGGCGATCGCTTCCGGGGTATTCAGAGCGTCGCGGCCGGCGTCGAATCCGATCCATGCCAGTGCCCACAATCCCAGCGAACCACCCAGCGTGCCCGCCGCCTTGGTCGCAATAGACCATGCCGAAAAGAACA
>JAYGEV010000350.1:0-9197 GCA_046582225.1 Pseudomonadales bacterium | reverse complement strand
AGAGGTATGCATTGACGTCAACTTCGTCGACGTCCTGGTTAAGCAGTGCGCGCCGCAACCTGGCAGCATCGTTCTCCAACAACAAAGTCGCCGTTTTCGGATCGAGAAACGCGCGATGATGTTTGGATCGTTCGGACTGATCTGGGTCGCTGCGCATAGCAGCGGCAAAGGCGGACGGGTGTGGCCTGGAAAGGACCGTGAGCGATGTCACGGCCTCCGGGTACTTCGATGCGAGCAGCCAGCTGAGCTGACCGCCCCAGTCGTGGCCGACGAGATGAAACCTGTCGTAACCCAGCTCTCGAGCCATGCCCAGCGCATCCTCCACCAGCAACGTCGTTGTGTAGCGATCGCGTTCTTCGGGCCGGGCACCCGCGGAATATCCGCGCTGATCCGGCGCGACCGCGTAGTATCCGGCCCCTGCCAACGGTTCGAGCTGGTGCCGCCAGGTGTGACTGGTTTGCGGAAAGCCGTGCAGCATCAATACCAGCGGGTCCCCGCGCGCGCCGCGGGTTGCCCCGTCAAACGTCATGCTGCCAACGCGGATCCTGGTCACGGTTGCGGATCGCCGAGCTCCGCGCAAAGCTCACCAACCCTGAGTTCCCCATCCCGTGTCTGCCCGCCTATCTCCAGGAACTTGCGCATGTTGCGCGGTGCCCCCTCGGTGCGCAGCAACCGCTGAAACAGGTAGGCTTCATCGGCGAACCCCTCATGGAGCGGTTTATCGGCACTGTTAATGGCCTGTTTGGCGAGCCGCACGGCCTCGACCGGGAACGACGCTATGCGCTGGGCCAACGCGTCTACAAACGGACCGATCTCATCAGCCTCAAAAATGCGATTCAGATAGCCCCAGCGTTCAGCCGTTTCTGCGTCCAGATCATCACCACCCAGCATGATCTCCATGGCCCGAGCCCGACCAACCAGCCGGGGCAGCCGTTGCGTACCCGTGCCGCCCGGCAATATTCCCAGCGGCACCTCCATCTGATTGATCTTCGTTCTGCCGCGAACGCCAAAGCGCATGTCGAATCCAGAAGACAGCTCGCTACCCCCGGCGCCAACGCGGCCTTCAGTCTGCGCGATGGTCACCTTGTCCATGATTCGAAAGCGTTCACACATGGCGTGATACGGGTTGAGTTCGGGCGAGTACTCCGGTTCCTGATCGATGGGAAAACTCAATATCGCCTCAACGTCAAAGTGGGCGAGGAAAAAATCCGGATCGGCGCTCTTCACCACCACCACCGTGGGTTCGGGATCATCTCTGAGTTCTTCGGACAAACCCGAGAGCTCCGCGTACAGCTGGCGGGTGATCAGATTGATCGGTGGGTTGCTGATGGTCACCTCGGCGACGCGACCGCGTTTCTGTACCGACAACAATTCATAATCGTAAGCCATGGTGGCTCCTTTTGCTGGCCGCTCGGTCTGGAGACCATGCCGGCATTACCCCATACTGACAGGCATTATCAGCATGGGCTACGCAGGGGCGAAAGACATGGACAAGTGTGGGCAGAAGATCGTCGATCGCATCGATCAGCTGGCCGACGATCTGCTGGCAGTTTCGCACGGCATCCACGCCAATCCGGAGCTGGCGTTCAAAGAACATGCTGCGTGCGAGCTGTTGGCGACCACCGCCGCGCGCCTGGACCTCCCGGTTGAAACCGGCGTCTACAGCCTGGAAACCTCGTTCGAGGGCAGCTTCACAGGCGCCAAAGCCGGACCCACCGTGGCCATTCTGGCCGAATATGACGCGCTGCCAGGGATCGGCCACGCCTGTGGCCACAACCTCATTGCAACAGCCGCGTTGGGGGCCGCACTGGGGCTGCATGCAGTCGCTGACCAGCTGGACGGAACCGTACGCCTTTTAGGCACCCCGGCAGAAGAACGGGGTGGCGGCAAAGAGCTGATGGCCCGCGCCGGTGCCTTCGACGGCGTGGATGCAGCGATGATGATTCACCCCGCCGGGGTCAACCTAACAACCATGCCCTGCATCTGCGTGGCCGAGGTCGAGGTGATCTACCACGGCCGCTCGGCACATGCATCAGCCATGCCTCACAAGGGAGTGAACGCACTAGATGGCCTGCTGCTGGCCTACCAGGCCATCTCAAATCTGCGCCAGCACATCCGCGATCAGGAACGCATTCACGGCATTGTGACCGAAGGTGGACAGGCGCCAAACATCGTGCCCGATCGCGCGGCAGGCGACTTTTATGTGCGAGCCTCCAATGAATCGAACCTCGCCAAGCTGAAACCCCGTGTGCAGGCATGTTTTGAAGCCGGTGCAAAAGGCAGCGGCTGCGAAGTTGAGGTGAACTGGGCCAATGTCGACTACCTGGACCTCAACACAAACTGGCCGCTGGCCGATTGCTTTCAAAGCCATGGCGAAGCATTGGGTCGCGAGTTTCTGGAACACGAGAAGCTCAGTGGCGCTGGCAGCACCGATATGGGCAACGTCAGCTATCGGGTGCCTTCCATTCACCCAATGCTGGCGTGCGCACCACCCAACGTGGTGATCCACAATCCCGAGTTCGCAAAATGGGCTCGTTCCGAGCGAGGCGACGCCGCCGCCCTCGACGGCGCGAAGGCCCTGGCCCTCACCGCTGCCGAGTTTCTACAGAGCAAATCACTGCAGGCCGAGGCAAGCAAGGCATTCGAAATCTCCACTGGTTTGAGTTAGTGCTCCGTGCCGCACATCGTTTCCGACCCGGCACGCGTTACCTCAGCATGGCTCACCGAGGTGCTCCAGCACGGCGGTGTGCAGGCGACGATCGCCAGCTTCCAAGCTGCCAATGTCGGGACCGGACAGGTCGGCCAGAACGTTCGTTTTGAACTCGACTACCAGACGGGCGCTGGCCCGGCTTCCATCGTCGGCAAGTTTGCTTCGGCTGATCCAACCAGCCGCAGCACCGGGATCGCGCAAAACAACTACCTCAAGGAAGTTCGGTTTTATCAGGAACTCAAGCCAAGCCTCGATGTTCAGACCCCGGCCGTGCTGTTTGCTGCCATCGATCCGATGAGCCACGACTTCTGCCTGATCATGGAGGATCTCGCGCCGGCCGTGCAGGGCGACCAAATCACCGGCTGCAATGCCGACCAGGCGCGCCTGGCAATTAGCCAGGCGGTCAGGTTGCATGCACCGCGCTGGGGCGATGCCCGGCTTCACGATTTCGAATGGCTCGGCCAGCAAACCGCCGAAACCGCGGCCATGGGCCAGCAGATGTACCAACATCTGTTTCCTGGCTTTGTCGAGCGATACCAATCCAGGCTCACCCAGGCGCATCTGAATATGGCCGAGCGACTGGGCGCGAACTTCGCTCACTGGTCCAACGGCTACGACGGTCCACTGACCGTCACCCACGGCGATTTTCGACTGGACAACATGCTGTTCGGCGGCCGCTACCCGTTGACCATCGTGGACTGGCAGACGCCCGGTCTGGGTGCCGCGATGTCCGACGTCGCGTACTTTCTGGGGGCCGGATTAACACCCGAAGATCGCAAACGCCACGAGCAGGACCTGGTACGCGACTATCACCAGCAACTGCTTGCCGCCGGCGTAGACGATTATCCCTTCGAAGAGTGCTGGGACCACTATCGGCGATACAGTTTCAGCGGCCTCCTGATGGCCGTGATCGCATCGATGATCGTGGGCCAGACCGATCGCGGTGACGAGATGTTCATGGCCATGGCATCCCGCCACGCTCAGCAGGCCATCGACCTGCACGCGCGTGAATTTCTCGAATCATGAACGTATGGCTGTTCGGATACGGTTCGCTGATCTGGCGGCCAGGAATCGTATACATGGAACGCCGACGCGCCCGACTGCAGGGCTGGGCGCGAAGGTTCTGGCAGGGCTCCCACGATCATCGCGGCTTACCCGATGACCCCGGTCGGGTTGTAACGCTCATACCCGATGCCGACGATCATTGTGATGGAATGGCCTATCTGGTGCAGCGTGAGGTTGTCGTAGAAACATTCGAAGCGCTGGATCATCGCGAGAAAAACGGCTACCAGCGGGTCGAAGTCGAGCTCGAACTCGTCGATGGGCCGAATGGTTCTCCACTCACCCCGGGGATTGTCTACATCGCAACCACCGACAATCACGCCTTTCTCGGACCGGCGCCGCTGCCCGAGATGGCCGCGCAGATCAGGACCTGCGAGGGCCCAAGCGGTCGCAACATCGACTATCTCATGGATCTGGCCCGGGCTTTGCGGGAACTTGACGCTGACGATCCTCATGTGTTCGAGTTAGAGGCCGCGGTTCGCGGAGATGTTCGAGGGGAAGGTTGATGGACATTTCGTTCAGTTCAGAGCACGAAGCATTTCGCACCGAAGTTCAGGCATTTCTGCACGAGTCTCTGGATGACGAACTGCGCGAGGCGCAACGATTCTGTCCAGGAATTTTTCTCGACTACGAACACAACATCCGCTGGCACCAAATTCTTCACGACAAGGGTTGGATCGCCCCTTCGTGGCCCAAGGAATACGGCGGTACCGGCTGGGATTTGACCCGGCGCTACATCTGGTCCACAGAGACCACGCTCGCCGGCGCACCCAGCGTCGCCCCGATGGCCCTGGGTATGTGCGGTCCAATGCTGATCGGCTATGGCACCCAGGCGCAAAAAGACTACTACCTGCCGCGCATCCTGTCGGGCGAGGACTACTGGTGTCAGGGTTACTCGGAACCAGGATCAGGCTCCGATCTGGCCTCTCTGGCGCTGCGCGCTACCAGCGATGGCGATCACTACGTGCTCAACGGCTCCAAAATCTGGACCACCCACGCCCACTACGCCAACCTGATGTTCTGCCTGGTTCGAACCGACGACAGCGGCCGCCCGCAGCAGGGAATTACGTTCCTGCTGCTGGAGATGGACAGCCCGGGCTTGAGCGTCGAGCCCATCGTGTTCGCATCGGGAACCCACGAGGTGAACCAGGTTTTCTTCGATGATGTACGGGTCCCCAAGGCCAACCGGGTCGGCGAGGAAAACCAGGGTTGGACGGTGGCGAAGTATCTACTCGAGTTCGAGCGTGGCGGCGGTGGTGGCGGCGCCGGCTATCGAACCGCGATCGATCGGATACGAGCGCTGGCAAGCCGCATCGACGCCGGTGAATCCACGTTAGCCGAAGATCCCGATTTCAAACGCGCGCTGGACGAAACAGACGTCAAACTGCAGGCAATCCAGTACACCGAGTTTCGAACCATGGCAGCCCTGTCTAAGGGTCAGAGGCCGGGACCGGAGTCATCGATCATGAAGAATCTCGGCGCCGACGTCGGCCAGCGGCTGACGGAACTCGCCGTGGAGGCCTTAGGTTGCTACATCGCACCGCATCAACCCGAAGCCAGACAAGTGGGCCAGAACGTTCCGGCCATCGGCCCGGCGGAAGGCGTCGTTGTATTTCCGCGCTACTTCAACCTTCGCGCCAGTTCCATCGCCGGTGGCACCAACGAGGTCCAGAAGAATATCGTCGCCAAACTGGTACTTGGCCTGTAACGGCCACCCAATCAACGAATCAAGCCTATTGAAGGAGGCAGCGAATGGATGCTCTGGTATTGAGAGAAGACGCCGACGGGCTCACCACACTGACCCTGAATCGGCCCGAAGCACTCAACGCGCTGAACCCTTTGTTGTTCGTCGAATTGCGCGCGCACATCGATTCGATTGCAAATGACACTGACAACGTCGGCTGCGTCATTCTCTGCGGCAAGGGCCGTTCTTTTTCCGCTGGCAACGATTTGAAAGCGATTCAGGACGGTGAGACCGCTCCCAGCCGGCATTTCCAGGCGGAAACGCTGGATGCAATCGAGGCGCTGCCGCAACCAGTGATTGCAGCCGTTCAGGGGCATTGCTACACCGGCTCGTTAGAATTGGCGCTGGCATGCGATCTGATGATTACCGCAGAGAACGCAAAGCTCGCGGATACCCACGGCAAGTGGGCGATGACGCCTACCTGGGGTATGAGCCAGCGCCTGCCAAGGCGGGTCGGCCTGATAACCGCCAAGGAGATGATGTACAGCGGCCGCGTGGTCAGTGGCGGCGAAGCCGCTGAGATCGGCCTGGCCAACAAGTGCGTACCCGACGCGCAACTCATGGATGCAGCCTCGGCCATGGCCCGAGGGTTTCTCGAAAACTCCTGGTTTACGTTGCGCGCGGACAAGATGCTGGTGAATCAGGGGCTGAACTATACCCTCGCCGACGGCCTGGATTTCGAGCGCAGCAACAGCCCTGGCCGTGGCCCGGATTTGGAAGAGCGACTGAAGAAATTCGGCGCCTAGCGACCGGAAATGAACGCCCTGGCGACTTCGGCCATTTCTTCGAAGACGTCCGGGCCGTCTACTCGCTGGCGTTTGAGGATTTTGTAGGAGTGGTCCGCGGTCGCAAGCCAATGCAGCTGCGCTCGATCACCCAGTCCCGTCACCACGCTTTCGAGCAATTCCCGTTCCGCGAGCGCATCACGAGTGCCGCTGAGGAACAGCATTGGTAATCCAACCTCTACTAAATGTTCGGCGCGGCTGAGGGCTGGCTTTTTCCGCTGATGCAGCGGGAACGAACAAAAAATGAGGCCGCGCACGGCAAGGTCACGCTCGACGACCGCATGTGATGCCATTCGGCCCCCGAAACTGTGTCCACCCAGATACATCGGCAGATCTTCGCCCGAACCCGCTTCAACGGCCGCTGCGATTGCGGCTACCGAGATTTCCCGGTTGTCCACCCGCCGCTTGCCTTCTTCCATGAACGGAAAGTTGAAGCGCAGGCTCGCGATCCCCTGGGCGCCAAATGCCTCGGCGATGCTCGCGACGTTTCGATGGCGGAAATCTGCGCCACCCCGCGGGCAAGAACGAACAGCGCGTCGGGCGATTGCGGCAGCAGCAGTTCTGCGCTCAACGGGCCGCGTGGACCCGCCAACGCGAGCGACCGCGATTTCACAGATCCGCGATCAGCCCAGCTCGGCGATATTGTTGATTATCTTGCCGACAATTCCGTAATCGACCGACTCTTCGGCACTCATCCAGTAGTCCCGATCGGTGTCCTTTTCGACCCGCTCGAGGGGCTGTCCGGTCTGCTCGGCGATAATGCTGTTGATGCGCTCCCGGGTTTTTACGATCTCACGGGCATGGATTTCCACATCGGTTGCCGACCCACCGAACCCACCGGCTGGCTGATGGATTAGGAACCGTGTATTGGGCAGGCAATAACGATTGTCCCGCTCGGGAGCCAGATAAATGTGTGTTGCGATGCTGCCTACCCAGCCGGTACCGATCGTCGAAACCACCGGCTTGATGTAGCGGATCATGTCGAAGATGGTATCGCCGGATTCCACGTGTCCACCGGGCGAGCCGATGTACAGAACGATTGGATCGTCTGATTCGTACGACAGCGTCAGCAGTTTCTCTGCCGTGCGCTGAGCGACGTCTTTGTCGATTTCACCGAACAACGTCAGGGTTCGGTTCTTGAGCAGCGTGTTTTCAAGGAACTGAAACTGCTTGGCGACTTCCGCAGCCTCTTCCACGCCATCCATTGTCGTCATCGAGTGTCTCCCAAAACCAATCTCGTTAAACTAACCGCCGGCCATTCTACACTGGGGACCCTCATGCCGTTAGCTCCTGAATATCAATCCATGCTGGACGAGCTCGCCAAAACGCCAGGTCCAGCATTTACCGATCTCACGCCCGCTGAAGGTCGGGACATGTATCGGCTCATGCGGCCGGTGAACCCGGAGCTGGAAGTGGCCAACGTGCTCGAGCACAGCATCGATTCCACTTCTGCCTCAGGACCTTCGATTCCCATTCGGATCTATACCCCGGCGGGCGCCGGGCCGTTTCCCGTATACGTGAACTACCACGGCGGTGGCTGGGTGATCGGCGACCTTGATACCGCCGACGCAGTGTGCCGCGATCTGTGTAATACGGTGCCGTGTGTCGTCGTCTCGGTGGACTACCGGCTGGCGCCTGAGCATCCGTATCCCGCGGCGGTGGAAGACTGCTTCGAGGCCGTTTCGTGGGCTGCCAAGAACATGGCGCTGCTGAACGGAAATGGAAAGATTGCCGTCGGCGGTGAAAGCTCAGGAGGTAATCTGGCGGCAGTTGTCTGTCTGAAAGCCCGGGATGAGGGCGGGCCCCGGATCGATTTCCAGCTGTTGTTATACCCGGTAACCGATGCCAATCTGACGCGTCAGTCCTACCAGGACAACGGTGAAGGTTACATTCTGGAAACCGCAACCATGGCATGGTTCTGGGACTACTACTGCCCGGATGTCGCCACCCGAACTCAGCAATACGCCTCTCCGCTCCAGGCGGAGAATCTCTCGAACCTGCCCCCGGCGCTGGTGATCACCGCGGAGTTCGACCCGTTGCGTGACGAAGGCATGGCTTACGCGCAAGCGCTGAGCGATGCCGGCACACCCGCCGAGGCGGTCTGCTACGACGGGCTGGTGCATGATTTTTTCGCCACCGCGCAGATCTTCCAGGTCAGCAGGCCCGGGTTCAAGCGCGCCTGCGGGGCTTTACGAACCGCGTTTGAGGGTTGAGTGACGCTTTACGTTCTTTTCTGTGAAGACAAACCGGACAGCGAAGCGCTGCGTCTGAGCAACCGCGAAAACCATCTGGAATGGGTGGGCGGGAAAACCGACCAGATACGCCTGGCCGGACCGATGCTCAGCGACGATGGCGAGCACATGCTCGGGTCCATGTTCATTCTCGAAGCCGAGTCCGTGGACGCGGTGCGCGCGTTCAGCGGTCAGGACCTGTACACGCTGGCGGGATTGTGGGGGAAGGTTGTGGTGCATGCGTTTCGGCAAGTGATTCCCTCGGCTGCATGAAAAATGTGGTGGTTGGGTTGAGTGTGTTGGATTGCAACCGCGTCTGGGTACAGCTCGGAGAAGAGTTGTGAGCGTAAAAAGCGCGGCAGAGCGCCGGGAATTGACCGCGTAGCGGGCAACTTCCCATAGCGAGGGAAGTCGCGGAGCGGCCCGCGAAACAGCGCGGGGCGCAGGCGCGTTCCAAGGCCGTCGTCGAAAGTCTGGTGCGCGAAGGGACTGGAGATGACGAGAAAACCCCGTACGTAAAGATCTTCTTCGCCACGTGCTTGGACAAACCCGCTGTCCAAATTCGACAGCGGAAGAAGTGGATAAGTTACGACGAGATCATGAAGATCCTGGGCGAGTTGGGATTCGACTGCGAACTGGTAACACTGCGAAAAGGAACCAGCCCG
>JAYGEV010000333.1:0-2649 GCA_046582225.1 Pseudomonadales bacterium | reverse complement strand
TCTCGCCAGCGCGGGCTGATCGTTCCTTGGCCTCGACGCTGGATCACGCTCGCTACTTCAGTCTTGCCACGTTTCGTAAGAACGGCAACGCGGTTGCCACGCCCGTATGGTTTGCCCAGGGTGACACTTCGGGTGACTATTTTGTGTTTTCTGCCGGCGATGCAGGAAAGATCAAGCGTCTTCGGCGCAGCGATCAGGCCAAGGTGGCTGCGTGTGATGCGCGGGGGCGATTGCTGGGAGACTGGCTTGCGGCGCGAGCGGAGATCGTGGATCAAGATGGAGTTGCCCAGGCGCTTGCCGCATTGCGCAGCAAATACGGCTGGCTGATGTGGGTCACGGATGGCTTGTCTCGGCTGTCCGGTCGCTTCGAGGAACGCGCCTATATCAGAGTCACACTGCTGTGAGGTGTTTAAGGCGCCGATGAGTTCAGTCAGCGACAGAACGCGTGTGCGCCGCAATGCGGCGCGCGGCGTGTACGATCTGGAAAAGATCACCGCGATTCTAGACGACAACCAGGTCTGTCATGCCGCGTACATCGAAGATGGCGAGCCGAGGATCATTCCGACGCTGTACATGCGCCGTGGCGATCACGTCTATCTGCACGGCAATCGCCAGGCGGCACTGCTGCGCCATCTGGCGGGCTCGGGTGTATTTCGGTGATGTCCGTGGAAGGGGAGGTGGTCGCCCGCAGTGGCTTTCACTGCTCGATGAATTATCACTCGGTGGTGCTGTTCGGACCTGGCGAAGTCGTTCCGCCCGATGAGCATGAAACCGTACTGAATGCGTTTGTCCGGGCGCTCGTGCCAGGACACGAGAAACAGGTTCGCCGGCCGACCGAACAGGAGTTGAACGCGACGATTGCGGTGCGGATTCGGATCGATGAAGCGTCGGCAAAGATTCGCACCGGGCCTCCAATCGATGACGCTATGGATTTGAATTCCGCTGTCTGGGCGGGGGTGATTCCACTCGCAACCCAGGTGCTCGAACCGATTTCGGCGCCGGATTTGAGTGGTGAAATCGAGATTCCGGCATACATCCGCGATTTCGGAGATCGGCGTTGACGACGCCGCGCTACGGCGTAGGGATCGACTTCGGCACCACGAACTCGACCGCTGCGGTCTACGACGGTGAGCGTGTTCGGCTCATCGGGCTGGAAGGCAACGATCCGATCATGCCCTCGGCAACCTACATCGACCGCGAGCTTCAGACCGTGACCGGCCAGCGCGCAATCGATCGTTACATACACGACAACACCGGCCGCACGGTGGAACTCGTTCCAGAGGTCATTGGCGAGATCAGCACCTTTGTCGGGCAAACTGATGGCGACAATCCCGCACCGGTCGAGGCGGCGACGAAACAGATCTACGGTCATCCGGTCGTCGACAGCGGGCTGCAGGGGCGTCTGTTTCGCGGCACCAAGCGGCTGCTTGGTGACGAGCGGGTGAGACGACTCATGGTGTTCGATCATCCCTTTCGTCTGGTAGCGCTGGTGACGCCGATTCTGCTGCGGATCCACACGGCGCTGGTCCATGCCCTGCCATCAAGACCTGAGGTCCACGGCGAAGATCGAGAGATTGCGGTGGATTACGGTCACCTGGGTCACCCGGTGACATTCGAAGGCCGTGATCAGTACCGTAACCAAACCGCACTCGCACGGCTGGGCGAAGCGTATAAATACGCCGGGATCAGTGAGCAGCACTTTTATCCGGAGCCGATTGCTGCGGCGGTGAGTTATCTGAACGCCAACCCCGATGCGATCGGTGAGCACCTGCTGACGTTGGATTTCGGCGGTGGAACGCTGGACTTCTGCCTGTTGAAGCGTAGCGCCGGCGGTTTCCAGGTACTGACCACCCACGGCGTGGCGCTCGGTGGAGATCACATCGACCAGCGTCTGTTTCGGGCGCTGTTGTTCCCGTTGCTCGGCAAGGGTGAAACGTGGCGGCGGCGCGGCATGGACCGGGAGATCGAAACGACGTTCCCGTTCGAAGAGTATGAAGAACTGCTGGTCAACTGGGCCGTCAGCTACACGCTCAACCAGAACAGGTACACCACGCCGGTGATGGACTGTGTCCAGCAGGCAGGCAAGGGCGCACACAAGTTTCGGCGCCTGCGAGAGTTGATCAAGCAGAATCTCAGCTACGTGGTGTTCCAGGCAATCAAAGACTTCAAGGCGGAACTTTCGCTCCACGACGAGGCCGTGCTGGATATTCCCGACATCGACGTGGAAGTACGCCTCACACGCTCCGATTTCGAGGCGCTGATTGCTGATTTGTTGAGCGAGGTCGAGCAGGCGCTGGACCGTACCCTCGAACTAGCAGGTCTGCCCGCGGTGGAGGTACAGATCGTGTTGTGTACGGGTGGGTCCAGTCTGATCCCAGCGGTGCGGCGTATTCTTCAGGATCGCTTTGGCAGCAGGGTCGTTGAGCACGATCCGTTCACGAGCGTGGCGGCAGGTCTCGCGATCGCCAACTACCATGGACTCGAAGCCCGGCCTCATTAGTTGGGTTGCCGGTTGGTGATCACGAAGTCGAACTGCCTGGCTATAGCTCCGGCGGCGGTTCCCAGTGCGGATCTACAACGCTGAAGAAAGACTTCAGCATTCGATAGGTCAACCCCCACACGAAGTGACCGCGTTCCAATCGGTAGCCG
>JAYGEV010000254.1:0-4424 GCA_046582225.1 Pseudomonadales bacterium | reverse complement strand
TGTGCCCCAGCAGACCGACGATCTCTCCCGGTTGAATCGCGAAGGAAACATTCGCCACCGCACGGAAGTCTCCATAGCAGCGCGTGAGTTGGTCTGTTTCGATCATGCCGATGCAGGCTCCAATGTTGATGGATCAGGAACAAAAAACCGGGTCCGCGACCCGGTGATGCCACGACTCGAGCGACCGCCGAATCGGGAGTCCGCAAAATAAGCTATTGGGCAAAAATTTCAAGAGGCAGGCGTGCTCGATTCGCGCCTCAGCAGGCGACCTGCTAGCCTCGCGAGAGGTTACTACTGGTTGACAGCCGATGCTCATCGATGTTCCCGGGCCCGTGGGAGTTCTGGAGGCGCAGCTCAGCGACACGCCGTCCGCCGAGCGCCAGTATGCGGTGTTGTGTCATCCACACCCACAGTTTGGCGGCACGATGCACGACACGGTTCTCGACAGACTCGCAGGAGCACTCGAGCGTCGCGGGGTGGCCTGCCTGCGATTCAACTTTCGCGGCGTCGGCGCCAGCGCCGGTGAACATGACGGTGCCGGGGGAGAGGTCGACGACGTGCTGGCCGCGGTTGCCCTGGTGCAGGCCGAGTACGCGCCGAAAACGCTTACGCTGGGCGGATACTCATTCGGAGCCAGCATGGTCTGGCAGGCACTGGACAAGCTGGACACTCCAGAGCGGGTTCTGCTGGTCGCCCCACCGGTCGGCGTCATGGACTTCGAATCTCGCGATCTGGACTGCCCCGTTGACGTATTCGTCGGCGACCAGGATCAGTATGTGGAGCAACGCGAGCTGGAGGAGTGGCAGGGTATACGCGCGCATTTGATTGGTGGCGCGGATCATTTCTTTTCGGGCAAGTGGGAGGATTTGGACGCGGCGATCAGTGCTGCGTTGGATTGACAGGTCGCAGAAGGACTGCGCGCCATCGGGTTCCGACTGCCTGGGTCCTATTTGGAATCGACCGCTCACGCCTGGAGTCGACTGTGCGTATTCAGTCCATTAGAAGGGCGATGCCAACACCCAGATTGAGTGGTTAGGGGTGTCTCGATGCCGCAGTGACAGTGACCACTGAGGGAAGTTTATCGAGCGCCTGTGGCGCAGCCGAGGCAGCGAATGGCAGTTTGCACAGCAAACTGCTCAGGAACTCGCGTAGCGAGTTCCCATTGACCCCCCGCAGGGGGCAACTTCGTGCAGCGAGGGCAGGCCGGAGGCCCTGCGCCAAAGCACGATAAACTTCCCTCAGCGGTCACTGCCACGGCCAAACCCAAACACCTAAAACCAGCCACCATCCGCTACATCAACCTCACACCGCCAATCCACTCATGAGCCCAGTACACCACCCCGTACCCAACCAACCCGACCGCAACCGGTACAACAAGCTCCTTCACCACCAGTCGATTGCGACCGGTCAGAATGGCCGCGAACGGAACGTTAGACGTCCCTGCGGCAAAGGGCTCCCAGTCTGCGCCGATGGCGATGGCCTTCTTTCTGTCGAGCAGCACGGTACCCGCCAGCGACAGCACCGCGAAGCTCGCAAAGAACACCACCGAAACCGTGTCGCCGTTTGCAACGATGTGTGAGCCGGCCCAGAGCACCACGGCCCACTGGAACGGGTGTCGGGTGATGCGCAGCAGCCCGCTGATACTGCTGTCCCGTTGATCCGGATCCGCCAACACCCCTTCCATTCCCACCGCGGTCGGGTTCTTAACCATGAATCCTCCAAGCAGAAAGATGAAAGCGAAGGGCATGAGAATCTTTGCGACCCAGTAAAGCGCCGGATCGGGCAGCCACAGATAGTCGTAACGTGGTACCTCACCGTAAATCCAGATCAGATAGCCGATCGTGGCCAGTGCAAGGAGCGAGTAAATGCCGAGGTAACCGCGCTCGCCAACCGCACCGACGAGTCTTGCCCGCAGCGGTGTGCTGCTGACGCCAAGGTGAGCGCCGACGAACAGCGCACCGGCAAATAGTATCTGCCACATCACCAGCTACCTTAAGGCTGCATCAGGTTGGTCATACTAACTCAATCGCAAGATTGCGGCCGATGGTCGATATCCGCCACACTCCGTCGCTGATACTGATAAGGGAAAAGCTATGCAGGACGTAACTGGCAAAGTTGCCTTCATTACCGGCGGCGCCAGCGGAATGGGACTCGCCATGGCGCGCTCATTCAGCGCCGCCGGCATGAAGGTTGTCATCACCGATATCGAAGACACCGCTCTGGCGGCAGTGGCGGAGGAATTTGCGGCAACCAACGCAGACGTGCTCACGCTCAAGGTAGACGTCACCGATCGCGCCGCGATGGAACAAGCAGCTCAGGCCACCGAGGAAGCGTTTGGCAAGGTGCACGTGCTGTGCAACAACGCCGGCGTCGCCGTTGGCGGCAGCATAGTAGACATGACCTACGAAGACTGGGACTGGGTGATGAAGGTCAATCTCGATGGGGTAATAAACGGCCTTCAGACATTCGTCAACCGCATACGCGCGCACGGCGAAGGTGGACACATCATCAACACAGCCTCAATCGCTGGTCACATGGCAATTCCCGCACTGTCTGTCTACAACACAACCAAGTTCGCCGTAGTCGGCATGTCCGAAGCTATTCGCCAGGACCTGGCCGCGCACAATATCGGCGTATCAGTGCTCTGCCCCGGGATTGTGAATACGGGGATATTCGATTCCGGTCGCAATCGGCCTGAAGAACTCACCGGGGAACGCGACACGAGCGCGTTGGTATTGAACGACGGCGACACCGAAGAAGAGCGCGCAGACCGACTTGCTGCGATGGTCGATACCGCCATGGACCCAGCGGTGGTTGGGGACATGGTGCTCGACGCGATACTCAACAACGATGAGTACATATTCACACACCCGAACTTTGTGGAAGCCACCGACGGCAGAAGTGCCGCGATGCGGGCATCCTTCGATCGCTGGGCGAAATACCGCGAAGAGCTCGGCGTCTGACAGGAGATCCTAATGAAAAGACTGGAAGGCCGGACTGCGTTGATCACCGGCGCAGCCCGCGGCCTGGGTGCTCAGATCGCGCGCAGATTCGTGGACGAGGGCGCTAACGTCATCATCAACGATCTCAGCATTGCCGCAGCGCAAGCTACCGCGGATGAGCTCGGTGGTCAGGCCCTGGCCTGCGATGTCAGCGATTCGGTCGCGGTGCAGGCGATGTTTGAGCGCGTCGCCGAACTCACCGACGGGTTGGATATTCTGGTCAACAATGCCGGCATCAGTGGCATTGAGGGAGACAACGCCGCCCCGGATCGCATCCGCCGCAGCGTCGAACGTGCCCAGGCCGCGGCTCGAGGTGATCCGGTCGAGCCCGAGCCATTGGACGGCGGGATCCTCGACGTTACCGACGAACAATGGCTGAAGATGATTGCGGTGCACATGAACGGGACCTTCTTCTGCAGCCGGGAAGCGGTGCGCCTGATGGGTGCAGCGGCCGCCCGGCCGGCCAGCGCGAGCATCATCAACATGAGCAGCATCATGGGCACTTTCGGACGCGGCGGTGGCACCGCGTACTGCACCGCCAAAGCCGGGATCCTTGGGTTTACCCGCGCCCTGGCCCACGAACTCGCCGGACATGACATACGCGTGAACGCTATTGCGCCCGGGTGGATTCACACCGACATGACCGATCCACTGGAACTCATGCACCCGCTGCTGGAGGCTCAGACACCCATGGGGAGAATGGGCGAACCGGATGATATCGCTTGGGCCGCCGTTTACCTGGCAAGCGCAGAAGCGAACTTTGTAACCGGTCAGACCCTGTCACCGAACGGCGGCTGGTATATGAGTCAGTAGCGGCGTGCAATGCAAGGGTGTCGAAGCCGGTCGGGCGGGGACTTTCGTGGCCAGGCTTGTCCTTGGAAGCGGCCATCTACAACACGAATTGCCTGGGCCCGCCGGGGTGCTTAAACTCCCAGACATGTACGAGAACATCGCTTTGTTGCGCGACGACCTGAAAACGGCCCACGCCGCCAGCTGGGCAGAGTTGGCTCAACCCGGTGCGTTTCTAACCGGCGAGCAGCGTCTTGCCGTCGTCCGCGCCACCCGCGCAGCCGGCGAGTGCGCGCTTTGCGCCAGGCGCAAGGCAGCGCTGTCACCATTTGCCGTCTCCGGTACACACGATTGCGCCGGTGAGGACGCCGACCGTACTCCGTTGGATGCACCTGTGGTAGACATGATCCATCGCCTGAGCACCGATCCTGGGAGACTCACCCGGGCCTGGTTCGATACGCTGATCGCTGCTGGCGTCAGGGTGGAAACCTATGTGGAACTGGTGAGCCTGGTTACAACCTCGGTTATCGTCGACACCCTGCACCGATCCCTGGGTCTGGCTTTGCCGGAACTGCCCGAATCCATCCCAGGTCCGCCGACCGGAGCGGTGAACGAGGATGCTGTGGACGCCGG
>JAYGEV010000111.1:0-2167 GCA_046582225.1 Pseudomonadales bacterium | reverse complement strand
GCCCTTTGGCCCCATGCGCCTTCGCTCCGTGCCCGTGCATCCCGTGACCTTTGCCGTGCAGTTTTGCTCCATGGGGCCCGGAGAGCATGCCCGGCAGCAAAGACTTCACAAGCCGCACCGCGCTTTTTCGATCAAACACTTCGCTCGCCATATCGATCAGCTGGCGTTGCTGGTCTGCAAACGACTCCAGTGCCTTGCCGAGTGCACCATCGCGCGCGACCTGGCGTGCCAAAGGCGCTTCGCGACCCTGATAGACCTGAGTGAACTCAATGCTTCGGGTCATGCTCATTCGCAACGACAGGTCGGCGAGCGTATTGGTATCAAAATCCATACGCTCGAGCTTGTGCAGGGCTGCGCCAACGGAACCGTTGAACAACTTGTTGGCTGCTTTGATGACCCGACTCAGCACCTTGTCTATGGCGGCCAGTTCGGCCTCGGAAAGGTCGCCAACCACGCTGATACTTATCATGCGTTGGGTGGTTTCGCTGAAGCTGTTCAACGGCAGCTGATCGCCTTGAATGGATCTGCCCGAAAAGCGGACCCGCTCCATGGTGTCCACCTGACTGAAATCGAGCGTGACCACGTCGCCCTCTTTCGTGGTCAAGGACAGGGCCATGCTGGCTGAGGACTTCGCAGCGAAGGACTTCAACGACAGGCGGCTAAAGTCTTCAGTACTGAGCCGTTTGATGAGCATTCCGGAATCGTCGCCCAGAACTGTCTCTTTGAGCGCGGTTTCGTTATTCACTGTCGGAACCGGGGGAGCGGCCTTCGCAGTCACACGTTGACCGTTCGCCACGACATTACTCGGGCCGTGGGCGGCGTCATCCGCGACCATCTTCTCGACCTCGACGATGGGCTCAGCCGGTGCAGGTGCGGTATTTTCGCCGCTGACCGGAAGTTTGCTGGCCGGGGCGGCGTCATTCACCGTGTGCTTGCCGATCTGCGCCGCGACCATCGTATAGGCCAGGCTCATGAAACTCATGCTAAGCGACTGGTTTCTCAGCACCGCTTCAGCTGGCGGAGTTTTGGGTGCGATCGGAGGAGCAGCGTCGGTGAGCGGCTTAGCCGACGCCACAGGGTTACGGTCCACCTGCGACATCGACTGATACGCATATCTGTACAGCGCCTGAAGGCTGAAATTGAAGCCATTCGCAATGTTCATCGCCGCCATCTTCCATTCGGTCTCGTATGGCTAACGGCCGCTTCGGGAAAATCTTTAGCTTCGGCTCCCGGAACCCTTCAGGCGCGTTTATTACCAGCGCGTCGGCATTTACAAATCGTATCCACGCTCGTTGTGGAGCACCAGATCAAGCCCTTCCAGTTCCTCCTCCTCGTCCACGCGATTGCCTGCCAGCATGTCGGTGACCTTCAGGATGATGAACGTGGCAATCGCGGTATAGGCCACGACCGCAATCACACCGATGGCCTGTATGCCCAGCTGATCGAGAATGACGATGTCTTCCTGGCCGCTGAATACGCCCAGAGCATTGCTGGCGAACACGGCGGTGAGGAGCGTCCCCAATATTCCGCCAACCCCGTGAACCGGGAAAACGTCCAGCGTGTCATCGATCTTCAGCGTCCGCTTCAGATAATTGGTCGCCATGAAGCAGATCAGGCCGGCTAGAATTCCAATGACCAGAGCACCGGCGGGGCCAACATAACCGGATGCGGGGGTAATGGTCCCCAGTCCTGCGACCATTCCGGTAACCGCGCCGAGCGCGCTTGGCTTGCCAAACCGTGCCCACTCCGCGCACATCCACGTGAATGCGCCGGCGGATGCGGAAATATGGGTCGCCAGCATCGCCATGGCGGCATCGCCGTTGGCGGCCAGCGCCGAACCACCATTAAAGCCGAACCACCCTACCCAGAGCATTCCCGCGCCCGCGATCGCGAGGCTCATATTGTGCGGCATCATCGGCTGATCTGGAAACCCCCGTCGCTTGCCCAGCACCAGCGCAGCGACGATGGCCGAGACCCCGGCGGTGATGTGAACCACCGTACCACCGGCGAAATCCATCAGACCAAGATCGCCCAGCCAGCCGCCACCCCATACCCAGTGGCAGATCGGCGCGTACACCAGCAGCACCCAGGCACCGCTGAAAATCAGCATGGATGAAAAACGCATTCGCTCAGCAAAACCGCCGACGATCAGCGCCGGGGTAATGAT
>JAYGEV010000108.1:0-4640 GCA_046582225.1 Pseudomonadales bacterium | reverse complement strand
TATCTGTATGCAGCACGGAATCGCGGGCTTCGGGTTGATCTGGGCATAGGCTGAACACGCTCGTCATCTGGAAAGATGAATGTTCACCGCAACCGCGCCAACAAGCTGTGGGGACTTTTGGCACAATTGTTCGCAGAAAGTGCGAACTCTTTAGGATCATTTATCCTGTCGGGGTCCGCAGGGGGTGTTCGTTAACTTTCGCCCATAAAATCTCACAATTATCGTAAGATTGTCCGTTTGGGGGGCACGTGAGCGACACCGGAAACATCGGATCGTACGATCCATTCAGCGTCGATACGCTGGCAAACCCTGGCCTGGCGCATTCGGCACTGGTGGTCAACGAGCCAGTGCACTACTTCCCTGATTTCGATCCGCCGTTTTACACGCTGTCGAAATACCACGACGTCGAGGACGCGCTGCGCGACATCGAGCTGTTTTCCAGCGAGCACGGCCAGGGGCCTCGCTTCACATTACCGATGGGGATGCTTTCCAATCCGCCCCAGCACACGTTCTTCCGCAATCTGGTTCAGCAGGCATTTACGCCCAAGGTAATTGCGGCCCTCGGCGAACGCATTGAACGCCTGAGCTACGAGCTGCTCGACGACATCCCGGACCCCGACCGGTTCGAACTACACGATGATTATGCGGCGCCGTTGCCCGTGATCGTAATCTGTGAGTTGCTCGGAATTCCCGCTGGGGCTCGTGTTCAGTTCAAAACCTGGTCAGACGCACAGGTTGCCGCCATGGGCGCATCCGATCCGGCCCAGTACGAAGGCCAAATGGAGGGGCTCGCGGCATACCTGATGAACAGCATCACCACGCGCCGCGGCAAGCTGGATGCTGGACACGAGATTGACGACGACCTCATCGCCCGCCTGGTCAAGGTTCGGGAGCACGGCGAGGGTCTGGACGATGCCCAGGTGTTGAGCGTGGTATCCCAGCTGTTCGTCGGTGGCAACGAAACGACGACGTCGCTGATCACTAATGCGGTATGGCGCCTGCTGGAAGATCCTGCCCGCTGGAGGACCCTGGCGAACAATCCTGACCGGATCGATAGCGCCATCGAAGAAAGCCTGCGCTACGATCCACCGGTCCTGGGGCTGTATCGAACGGTCACCCGCGATGTTGTGCTTCGCGGAGTATCCATCCCCGCCGACAGCAAGGTCATGCTGAATTATGCGGCGGCAAACCGAGATCCCGAGGTGTTCGACGCGCCCAACGAATTTCGTCTGGACAGACCCTCCCAGCGCCACCTGTCATTTGGTCTGGGCGTGCACTTCTGTCTCGGCACTCAACTCGCAAGGCTCGAAGCGCGTACCGCGTTGTCGTCCTTGTTGAAGCGGTACCCCGAACTGGCCCTTGTGAACGATGGTGAGCGCATAGCACCGTTCTTCCTCTGGGGGCGACGCCACCTGCCGGTAGCCTCTGCCAGCCATTAGAACGGGCTAGCCCTATACTGGGCCATGAGAGTGCTTTAACGTCAACCAACGTCCGACACGACGAGAGATTCCATGGCCGATCCGACCCATCCAGCGGTGTCCATCACCAAACGCGGGTACGACGTCATCCGCGATCCGTTGATGAACAAAGGCACAGCGTTCACCGGGAAGGAACGCGATCAACTGGGGCTGCACGGACTTCTGCCCGCCCAGGTGAACGATATCGAAGTGCAGGTGCGCCGGGTCATGAGTTCGCTCAACAGTCTCGACTCGCCGCTGGAAAAGTATCTGCGTCTGGGCACCCTCCAGAACGTCAACGAACACCTCTACTATCGGGTACTGGCCGACAACATCGAAGCGCTGATGCCCATCGTGTATACGCCAACCGTCGGCCTGGCCACCCAGATGTTCAGCCAGGTATTCCGACGCGGTCGGGGAATCTGGATCACTCCGGATTTCCGCGGTCGAATGAAGGAACGACTCCGCGACGCGGTCGGCGACCGCGACATCCACCTGATCGTGGCCACCGACAACGAATCCATTCTCGGCATTGGCGACCAGGGTGCTGGTGGCATGGCAATTTCCATCGGCAAGCTTGCCTTGTACGTCGCGGGCGCGGGCATTCCGCCGTGGCAGGTGCTCCCCATCAGTCTGGACGTTGGCACCAACAACAAAACGCTGCTGGATGACGATCTCTATCTCGGGCTGCGACAGCCGAGAATTCGGGGTACTGAATATGACGAGCTGATCGACGAATTTGTTGACGCAGTCAAGACCGTCCTGCCAAACGCGCTCCTGCAGTGGGAAGACTTCCGCAAGGACAACGCGTTGGCAATTCTCGATCGTCACCGCCAGAACATAGCGTCGTTCAACGACGATATTCAGGGAACCGGTGCGGTTGCCCTGGCCGGACTGCTATCCGGGTTGCGCGTCTCCAAAATGACCCTTGGCGAACAGCGCGTGCTGATATTTGGCGCAGGCGCGGCCGGTCTTGGAATCGCGCGCCAGATCAAAGCCGCGTTTCGTGACGCCGGCGGCGGGACCGTCGGCGTGCTCGACAGTCGCGGATTGCTGGTCGAGGATCAGCCCATTCGCGACGACTACAAGCGTGAGTTGGCCTGGACCGTGGAAGACGCGCAACGCTATGGCCTGGCAGACCCGGACAAGCGCGATCTGGCCGCCGTGGTCGAACATTTCAAGCCGACGGTGCTGATTGGCAGCTCTGGTCAGCCTGGGGCGTTTTCTGAAAAAATTGTGCGTGATATGGCAGCCAGCGTGGAGCGGCCGATCATCATGCCTTTCTCCAACCCCACCGACAAAGCCGAAGCAACCCCGGAAGACCTTATTCGCTGGACCGATGGCCGGGCGCTGATCGCCACCGGCAGTCCGTTTGAGCCCATTGAGCACGGCGGACGAACCTACCACATTGGTCAGGGCAACAACGTATTTGTGTTTCCCGGGCTCGGCCTCGGTGCACTGGTCGCGGACGCCGCCCAGGTCACCGACGCGATGGTGAGCGCTTCATCAGCCGCGCTGGCCGAACAGATCACCGACGAGGAACTGGAGCTTGGACTGCTGTTTCCCTCGGTTACCCGGCTGCGCGAAGTTTCCAAGGAAGTCGCGCGTGCGGTCGTGCGGCAGGCACGCAAGGATAATGTCGCGGCAGACACCGACAGCGATATCGAAGACATGCTGAGCGGCGCTATCTGGTCGCCCGAGTATCCGGTATACCACGCGACCTGAATTGATTCGCTCGAACGTTCAGTCCTGAATTCCAAACACCGGGGCGGCATTGTCCCAGAAGATTTTGCGCCGGGCCTCATCCGAAATAGGCTGAGCTTCAAGGTCCGCCATGCCTCCTGGCCAGGTTCCATCAGGGTGCGGATAGTCGGTGTTGAAGGTCAGGTAGTCCGCCCCCACCAGTTCAACCGCTGCCGGCAACGTCCGTTCATCGCCCCGGGCTGCGACCAGAAAATTGGATTTGAAATACTCCGTGGGATGGCGATTGAGTTCCGGATGTTCCGCTTTGCCGGAAAAATCGTAGTGCTGCTCCATGCGTTGCAGCCAGTACGGCAACCAGCCTGCGTCCGCTTCCACGTGCACCACCTTCAGGCCCGGGTGCCGCTCGATTACACCAAACCAGATCAGCGACATCATCGCAACCATGGCCTCGACCGGGTGCGAAATGATGTGCCCGGACGTGTGCGTTTCCATGCGTTCGCCAAACGACGGCAGATATGGTGAGGCGGAATCGTGCAGACAGATCGGCTTGCCGAGATCTTCGATGGTGCGCCACAACCCTTCGAAGTCAGGATGGTGGAAATTGCGCCCCGCGGTAGGATTCGGGCGCACGTAGTAGCAGGCCGCACCTAGCGCGGCTGTTCGCCGGGCTTCTTCAATGGCAAGGTCTGGCGCCTGAATCGGCAACATCGCGGCCATGCGCAATCGACCGTCGTCGGCGCGGCAATACTCCAAGCTCCAGTCGTTGTAGGCGCGACAGCTTGCCGCAAGCAGATCAACGTCGCGAAACGGCCTGCCCAGAAGCTGGCCGCCAACCGTCGGGTAGATGACCTGCGCATCCACCCCCTGCTCGTCCATGTCCTCGAGTCGGCTCGCCGGGCTGAACCCGGTGTCTCGGGCTCGCTGAAATCGCAGCATTGCCCGCGTTGCCGCCTCGCGCCATTCCGGCGCGTGCATCGGATACGCACCGTCCTGCCGGGTCAACGACTCACCTTCGCACATCATGCCTTGCCTGCCGCCGCCCAGGTCCCCCAGGGCCGGCGCCCGATCGGCGAATTTGGGATCGATGTATTCCGCCCACATACCCGGCGGCTCCATCTGGTGAGTATCGGTATCCAGAATCCTGATTCCATTACGCATTGCCTTCCTCCAAGCTGCGCGTCTAATGTAACCTCAAATCCGGGGGGAAGAAAAATGAAGTTCGGACTGCGATATTGCAATACCGGCCGATATGTCGACCCGGCCAAGGCCATCGAGTTGGTGCAGGCGGGCGAAGAAGCGGGGTTCGAGTCAGCCTGGACGGTGGAACACACGGTGGTGCCCGCAGACTATCAGTCGGCCTATCCGTACTCTCCCGATGGCAAGATGGCCGGCGGCGTCGACGACTTCGCGTTGCCCGATCCCATCGTCTGGATGTCTTACGTCGCTGCGGCGACTTCGAGCATCAAGCTGGCCACCGGC
>JAYGEV010000106.1:0-1545 GCA_046582225.1 Pseudomonadales bacterium | reverse complement strand
TCAGACCCGGCGGCGGCTGGGGCTGAACCGCGCGGTTTTAAGTCACCGCATACACTTTTCCAGCGAACCGGAAAAAACGCTGCAGCGCGCGCTGCGGATTCTGCGTGAGCGTGAGGGAATGGAGCGCAATGACAAGGTTGTGGTGATCTCTGACGTGCTCGCGGAAAAAAACTCGGATGCGATTCAGCTTCGAACTCTGGACTGACCGATCGGCGCCGATCCGTTAAAGCAGCGTTGCCGAATAGAGCATTCTCGCCGAAACCAATATCAGCAGAACCCCAAACCCGCGCCGCAGCGGCAGCGGCGGCAGCCGATGGGCGACCCATACTCCCAAAGGTGCAGTGAACATGGTGGCCATCACGATCGCAATGAATGCTGGCACGTAGACGTATCCGAGCATGTTGTCGGCACCCAGATCTTTGCCCCAACCGGTAAAGATATATCCCAGGGTGCCGGCCGTGGCGATTGGCACGCCGAGTGTGCTCGACGTAGCGGTGGCACGATGCACGGGGATGTTGAAGTAGAGCAACGTCGGTACCACAACGTTGCCGCCGCCAATACCAGCGATTCCGGAGACCACGCCGCCGGCGGCGGCAAAACCGGCACTGAGCAGGGGGCCGGGGAAGCGACGATGTGCACTGGGCTTCCAGTTCGTGAGCATCACGAAGGAAACGAACAATAAAAAGCAGCCGATGAGGGTCCGAAATGTTGCCGTGTTCAGGGCGATGGCGATGAAACTCGCCGCGAAGCTGCCCAGCACCAGGAACCCGGCCCAGCGCCGCACCACTGGCCAGTCGACCATGTTCGCGCGCATCTGAGTGAATGCCGCTGAAATCGACGTGAAAATAATGCACGCCAGTGACGTGGCCACCGCCACTGGAGTGGCAATTTCGGGCGAAAACAGGAACAGTGCATCAAACAGGATGATCAGCGCGGGCACGATCACGACGCCGCCGCCGATGCCCAGCAGGCCGCCCAGAAATCCGCTCACTACGCCGATTGCGACACAGGAACCAAAGAAGAAAAGATGATTCAATTACAGTAAGGTACGCGACGATCTCCCCATTCTACTGAACTTGCATGTGGCTCACCAACTACTCCTGCTAACCGCATTTATGTTATTGCTTGGCCTGCCAGCTGGTGCGCTGGCCGAGCGCGTAAAACTTGCCAACGGCGACGTATACGAAGGTGACGTGGTTGATGACCTGCGAACCGGTCACGGTACCTACGTCTGGGCCGACGGGCACCGCTATGAAGGACAGTTTGTGGCGAATAGCCTGCAGGGCGAGGGCGTGTATCACTGGCCGGATGGTCGAACCTATATCGGCAACTTTAATGCCGATAAGCGCGATGGGCGAGGCGTGCTGCGCTGGCCCAACGGTGACAGCTACTACGGCGAATTTCGCGACAACACGATGCACGGAATCGGCACCTTCAATTGGGTGAACAGGGATCGCTATTCCGGCAGCTTCGTAAACGGCAAACGCACGGGCACCGGTGAGTTCGTCTGGAGCACCGGTGAGCGCTACCAGGGAGGTTTCAACG
>JAYGEV010000060.1:0-3329 GCA_046582225.1 Pseudomonadales bacterium | reverse complement strand
TGGTGGGTGAGGGTTGCGATGATGCTGGCATTGGTTGCGCTGGTTGCCCAGCTGCTGTGGTATCAATTCGAAACCTGGGGGCGCGATCCCAACTTTCGGCCCGTGTACGGGGTCATCTGTGAGATTCTGGAGTGTGAGCTGCCGGTACGCCACGACGTCGGCAGCATGCTGGCGAACAACCTGGTCGTACGCAGCCACCCTGAGCTTGCCAATGTGTTGCTCGTTGACGCGATCATCGTCAACCAGGCAGCTTTCGCCCAACCTTTTCCAGAGCTGGAGCTACGCTTCACTTCGCTGCACGGTAACCTCGTGGCGGGTCGAAGGTTCAGCCCCGAGGAGTACCTGGCCGGAGAACTCAGCGGCGCCACGGTGATGCCGATGCGAACCCCCATTCATGTCGTGCTCGCGATTGAGGATCCCGGCGACGAGGCGGTGAATTATTTCCTTTCGTTTCATTGAAGGGCCATTGAAGGCTCACTGAAGGCTTGAGCAGGCCGCGTCGATGAGTATGATTACGCCCCTTCTCCCTTAGTGCAGCTGGAGTGCAGCCGGAGTGCATCCGGCGTTTCGCAGTGGTATCGATCGGACCCTACAGACTTCGCAACAACGTCTTGCTCGCTCCGATGGCCGGAATTACCGACGCGCCTTTTCGCGCGCTGGCCTGGCGCTTTGGCGCAGGCTATGTGGTTGGCGAGATGGTCAGTGCCAGAATGGATCTGTGGCATACCCCCAAGTCCAGGCAGCGGCGCAAGCCGGTTGCGAACATTGAGCCATTTGCGGTGCAGATTTCAGGCGGTGACGCGCAAACCGTTGCTGCCAGCGCGGCTCGCCACTGGCGGGAAGGCGCGCAGATCATCGATATCAATTTTGGCTGCCCGGCAAAAAAGGTCTGCCGCAAGGCCGCGGGGTCACAGCTGCTCAAGGATTCCGATCTGGTAGACGAGATTGTGCGCGCCACGGTTAAGGCAGTTCCAATCCCCGTTACGGTAAAGATGCGTACCGGCTGGTCGCCGGAAATGAAAAACGCGGTTGAGATCGCGTTGCGAATGGAAGCCGCCGGGGTCGCCGCGATTGCGGTACACGGGCGTACCCGGGCATGCCGGTTTCTGGGCAGTGCCGAACACGATACCGTCGCGGAAATAAAGTCGCGGCTGTCGATTCCGGTGTTCGCGAACGGCGACATCGATTCGGCGGCCAGCGCGCGTGATGTGCTCGAGCAGACCGGCGTGGACGGGATCATGATCGGCCGCGCCGCGTTGGGGCGCCCCTGGCTGCTCGGGGATATCGCACGAGGGAGAGCCACTGAGCGTAGCCTGGATGAAACCATCGCGGTGATGTCGGCTCATGTACGCGCGTTGCATGACTTTTACGGTGACCCCGGAATTCGGATTGCACGCAAGCACGTTCAGTGGTATTTCCAGCACCTGACAGAGTTCGGGGTGGGCAAGCCTCGCTCGGTCGTCGGCAAGGCGTTCAACCAGATACTCGAAGCCGAAGCGCAACTGGAATTTCTCGATCGAATTCCGGCGTTGATGGAGGGACGACTGGCCGCGTGAACGCGGAATCACCAACCAGACTGAAGGGCGACACAAGCATATGAACAGTGAAACGCAGCGCACTGTTGGTCGGGCGCTGTTGAGCGTTTCCGACAAAACCGGCATCGTCGAACTTGCCGGCAGGCTGGCGGGACTGGGCGTGGAACTGCTCTCCACCGGTGGCACCTGGCAGACCATTGCCGATGCGGGCGTGGCGGTGACCGAGGTATCTGCGCACACCGGTTTTCCGGAGATGATGGATGGCCGGGTCAAGACCCTGCATCCCAAAATTCACGGCGGCATTCTCGCCCGTAGAGACCTCGATGAGGCCGTGATGAAGGAAAACGGTATCGATGCCATCGATCTGGTCGTGGTCAATCTGTACCCCTTCGAATCCACCATAGCGCGAGAGGACTGCAGCGAAGAACTCGCGGTTGAAAACATCGATATCGGCGGCCCGGCGATGTTGCGTTCAGCAGCAAAGAATCACAACGACGTGCTGGTGGTGGTGGATCCCGCGGACTACGCTGAGCTGCTCGAGACCCTGGCGAGCCAGCGCGGCAGTGACCTTGCCCTGCGCCGCAGGCTCGCCGTGAAAGCCTTCCGGCACACCGCGCGATATGACGCGTTGATCGCTGGATATCTGGGCGCCGAAGAGCCGTTTCCCGCTTCGCTCACGATCAGCTTTGAGAAAATTGAAACCATGCGTTATGGGGAAAACCCGCATCAGGCCGCGGCATTCTACCGCGATTCTCGAACCCGACCCGGCACCGTGGCCAACCTGACCCAGCTGCAGGGCAAGAGCCTGTCGTACAACAACGTAGCTGATACCGATGCAGCGCTGGAATGCGTCAAGGTTTTCGACCGACCGGCGTGCGTCATCGTGAAGCACGCCAACCCGTGCGGGGTTGCAGAAGACGATACGATCCAGGCGGCCTATGAGCACGCGTTTGCGACAGATCCCACCTCGGCTTTCGGGGGCATCGTTGCGTTCAACCGTACCCTGGACGAAACCACGCTGGGCGGCATCCTCGAACAGCAGTTCGTAGAAGTTGTCATCGCGCCGGAGATTACCGACGCAGCGATCGAGGTCGCCAAGCAGAAGAAAAACGTGCGTCTGCTCAGGGCCGGGGATCTCAGCGCGGGATCGCGTGGTCTGGAGTTTAAGATGGTTGGCGGCGGCCTGTTGATGCAGACCGCCGATGAGCTGTGTCTGGATGGCCAGGGCATGAAGACGGTCTCTGCGCGCGAACCCACTGCACAGGAGCTGGCCGATCTGATGTTCGCTTGGAAGGTCGCCTGGTTCGTCAAATCCAACGCCATCGTCTACGCCAGAAACCACCAGACCATCGGTGTTGGGGCCGGTCAGATGAGCCGTGTGGTGAGCGCCAAGATCGCGTCGTTGAAGGCCGCTGATGCACAGTTGCAGGTCATCGGTTCGGTGATGGCTTCCGACGCGTTTTTCCCATTTCGAGATGGAATCGACGCCGCGGCCGAAGCGGGCATCACCGCGGTGGTGCAACCCGGAGGTTCGGTCCGCGATGATGAGGTCATCGCCGCGGTAGACGAACATGGCATGGCGATGGCATTTACCGGGGTTCGTCACTTTCGTCATTGAGCATGCGGTAGAAAACCTGTCATTGAACCTTTGACCCAGGAGCGCTGTTTGCATGAACGTTCTGATAGTTGGCGGTGGTGGACGCGAGCACGCATTAGCGTGGAAGGCGGCTCAAAGCCCTTCGGTTGAGCAGGTGTTCGTCGCACCCGGCAATGCGGGAACAGCCTTCGAGGCGG
>JAYGEV010000570.1:0-2609 GCA_046582225.1 Pseudomonadales bacterium | reverse complement strand
ATCTCATCGAGATAGCACAGGGCGCCTGTCCGCACCGCTCGGGTCAGCGGGCCGTCGCTCCACAGCGTCGAGTCTCCCTGGAGCAGATATCGCCCCACCATGTCGGTGGCGGTGAGGTCTTCGTGACAGGAGATGGTGATCAGCGGAACCTCGAGTTCCGCCAGCTTGTCACCGCCACGCTGCTGGGAGCGCTCGGCAGATTGATAGATGCGCCAGGTCATATACTCCACAAAGCGGGTCTTGCCGCAACCGGTGGGGCCTTTCAGCAGCACTGGCAGACGCGCGTCGTAGGCTGCCTGAAACACTTCGACCTCGTCACCCAGCGCCAGGTAGTAGGGCTGCTGGCCAAGCGTGGAGTCGTCCACTGCCGCGCTCATGCCGGGGTATAGATCTCGTTGCCTTTTCGGTAGGTGAAAAAGTTGATCGCCGAGTTGCGGTTCACCAGCGGTCGGCGATACATCGCGTGGCTCAAGCTGCGTACTTCGTGCTCCAACTCGAACAGCGGTTCTGAGTCGTCGGGATCGTCCTCGGGGTCAATGATCGCCTGAAAGCGATATTGAAACTGGTCTGACTCTTCGGTGATCATCCCCCGTTCTCTCAAAAATCCGTGGGGGCCGGAGAAATCGGAGACGTAGATGGCGATGTGGTGGCCGTCGTAGTCGGCGCTGGGCGCATCGGTTTCGGTAAAGATGAGCTCCTGGTTGGAGCCCATCTTGACCCGCGTACTGCCCGGTTGAGTGCTCACCGGACAATTCAGCACGGTGTCGTAGAACCGCGCGATACCGGCGCTGGTGTCAGGGGGTACGTTCATTTCGATGTAAGGCATGCCAAGGCCCATATTCGGAAAGGACTCAGGGGCATATGCGCGGATCTGATTTCCCCAGGGGCAGGTGAGCGCAATGTGATCGTCTTTCTCTTCCCAGGCGAACTGGCTGTCGGCCATGGGTTTGGCGATGAATCCGAGGCGTTTTTTCAAGTCTTCCAGATCGGGCACGACCACGCCGATCTCGCCGCGCAGCACCTGGGCCTTGGATTTTGGCAGGTGAAACTGCTGTTCACCGAGATTGACCCACATGTTGAAGGTGCCGAAGTCGATGTACGGATCACGGGTACCACCCAGGCCAGTGACGTAGAACAGTGCCGCCATCTCCTGATCCGGAACGGTCACGTTAACGTGCTCCAGCAGCTGCACATTGCCGACGTCCTCTGCGCTTCGGTCAAAATCGCTCACGTCTTTCCCCTGTTGTTGAATAGAGATGGGTCGAGCCGAACCACCGACTCTATACAAGAGGGTTATAGTTGCGCAATGAGCGAAGATGCAGACGAGTTGCTGGACGCCACCCTGGCGGTGGTACCCCCACTGCTCACCGCGCTGGACGCGTTGAGTCATACGGGAAGACACCTGCACCCGTCGCACATTGAGCAACTGGTCGACGCGATGGCCCAATTCCACGCGCCGTTGGCGGTGGGCGTTGAGGAATTCGATGCGGTTGAGTGGCCCGAGCATCTCAGCCGCTTCCGCGAGCATCTGGTGGGCGCGGCCAGGGAGGCGCTCAAAGCGCTGGATGCGCTGGCAAACTGCACCACACAGTCCAATCCGGTGATGGGCGCCTATCGAGCGCTTGGCTTCAATACCAGGGCAGTGCAGGAGCTATATCCGGTGTCGTTCATGCTGCCGCCGGTGAGCCGGTTTTTTGTGTCGGAAGGGCAGCGTGAGAACGAGGCGTTGTTCGAAAAGCTGGCCGCGGCGGATCCCACCCGGGAAGAAGTTGGCGTGATGCATGCGAACAATGCGCCCGCTGAGCGTGGTGGGTTCTCGATGTACGTACCTGAGTACTACGATGCCGACCAGGCCTGGCCGTTGGTGATATCGCTGCATGGCGGGAGTGGCCATGGCCGCAGTTTTCTATGGACCTGGCTGCGCGAAGCCCGAAGTCGGGGGGTGATTGTTGCGAGCCCGAGCTCCAGAGAAGGTACCTGGTCGCTCATGGGACCTGACGTGGACAGCGACAATCTGGATGCCATCGTCGAGCATGTCGGTAAGCTGTGGAACGTCGACCACGATCGCATTCTTCTCACCGGGATGTCAGATGGGGGAACGTTTTCTTATCTGAGCGGGTTGCGGGACGATGTGCCTTTCACCCACCTGGCGCCGATCTCGGCGAGCTTTCATCCGCTGCTGCTCGAAGCAGCCAGCGGTGAACGGCTGCGGGGTCTGCCGATCTATCTGATTCACGGTGCCTTGGACTGGATGTTCCCGGTGGACATCGCCCGGGTCGTGCGCGATGCGCTGGTGGCCGCCGGTGCGGATGTCAGCTACCAAGAACTGCATGATCTCTCACACACCTACCCCATCGAAGAGAACGCGAAAATCCTCGACTGGCTGCTTGCATAGAGCCGTTTCGCATTCACGGGCCCGCTGAAATCGAGAAGTTGAGCTTCCGAGCAGACCTGAATGCCGGGCGCGCGTGAATGCGCTCACGATAGTCGGCAAAGCCTGAAGACAGCGCGATCCCGTAGAATTCCGCCCAGTCCAGGCACGTCATCAGGATGAGATCCGCGGCGGTAAATTCCGAACCCAGCAGATAGTCGGTTCTACCAAGCCTTTC
>JAYGEV010000551.1:0-4146 GCA_046582225.1 Pseudomonadales bacterium | reverse complement strand
GCGAGGTAGTTCACGTGAATCTCCCGGGTGAAGCAGGAACCACCTTCGGTCTTCACGTACGCCGCCCCGATTCCCAACTGGTCGAAGACGAAGTCAAGGCACTGATCAAAAACAAGATTGTAAAACGCCATGTTCATATGGCCGTTATAGTCGATCCACGCTTCCTGTACCGATTGCTCGGGGCAGACGATAGCTGCTGATGACACGTGGTTGCTCCTCGGGAATTGCACAGATGTTACCATCGACAACGCACTGGAGGAGATGCGATGGGATGGTGAGGGACTATCTTGGCTGATCACAAGCCGTCGAATCAGCTGGGCCTGGGCACCAAGTTTGCGTACGGATTTGGCCAGGCGGGTGAAGGTGTGAAGAATGGCGCGTTCGGGGTCTTCCTGTTTTTCTACTACAACCAGGTTTTAGAGCTGCCAGGCACCTACGTGGGGCTCGCGGTTGGAATCGCGCTCGTGTTCGATGTGATAACCGATCCATTGGTGGGATCGTTGTCCGACAACTGGCGATCGAAACTGGGGCGCCGCCATCCGTTCCTGTATGCCTCAGCACTGCCGTTGGCGATTGCATTTTATTTTTTATTCAGCCCCCCCGAACTCAGCGAGTTCGGGTTGTTTTTGTGGTTGTTGACGTTCGCGGTTCTCACCCGGACCGCTATGACTTTATACCATGTGCCGCATATTGCGCTGGGGGCAGAACTCACCTCGAATTTTGAAGAGCGGACAACGGTTGTTGCCTTTCGTCAGTTCTTTTCCACGTTCGGCAACCTGGCGGTATACGCCGTTGGGTTCGGACTGTTCTTCTACGCCAGCAGCGATTATCCAAAGGGTCAGTTCCGCGCATCGGCATATAGCCCGTTTGCGATGGCCTGCGGATTGATGATGATCGTGTCCATTGTGGTATCTGCGAGAGGCACCCAGTCTCAGATTCCGCGCCTTGCCCAGCCGTCCGGCTCACCGGAGCGAATCAGTGCCGGACGACTCATGCTCCGTGTGGCTGAGGAGATCCGCGAAGCGCTGGGGAATCGGTCCTTCAGATGGTTGTTCACCGGCGTGTTGATCGTGTTCATGATGGTCGGCGTCGACAGCGCCTTGAACCTGCACATGAATACCTATTTCTGGGAGCTGTCGAGCCGGGAGAACATTGCGTTCTTCATGGCCTACCCCGTGGGCGGTCTTGTTGGTACCTTGTTCGCGCGCAAGCTCAACGAGATCTTCGACAAAAAGCCCTCGGTCATCTTCGGAACCGGTTGGTGGGCGGGAATGCAGATTGTGCCGGTAGTTCTGAGGTTGCTTGGATGGTTTCCCGACAATGGTACTGAAACGCTCGCGTGGACGCTGGTGTGTTTCAAGTTCATGCAGGGAGTCGGAACGGTCCAGGCTCTCATTACGTTTGGTTCAATGATCGCAGACATCGTAGACGAGCATGAACTGACCACCGGCAAGCGTCAGGAAGGGATCTTCTTTGCGGCGGTATCGTTTTCAGGCAAGTTTACGAGCGGGATCGGCAGCGTTGTGGGCGGTGTCGCGTTGGATCTGATCAACTGGCCGCGTGGGGTCACGATTCAGACCGCAGCGGATGTACCAGCCGAAACTCTGACCTGGCTCGGGCTGGTTTATGGTCCAATCGTTGCGGGATTCGCGGTGGTCTCGGTGTGGTGCTATACCAAGCATCATCTGGATCGTGAGCGGCATGCGGAAATCGTCATGCAACTGGAACAACGTCGACGGGTGCAGGCCGCCACGGGTGAGTAGGCATGCCGCGATGTGAAGGCAGAATCGCACGTCACCTCGGAGTGCTCCGGGAGATCCGCGACGAGCCACGCCGCATCGTTAGCCTGATGGGTGATGGACTGTTCAGCACCTGGCGAGCGCGGGGCGGAGGGTTCTTTGGCCTGGGTTACCTGATTGCATTCGTCGTTCTCGAGCTTCAGATGATCTCAACAGAGGTGCGGGGGAGCGATGGCGTTGTCGAATTTTTTACCAGCCAGATCGTCGAGTACATTTTTCGTTTCGCCGTGCAATCGTTGGTCAACGTCATTCTCGCTCTAATCTGGCCCGTGTATGTTCTGCAATGGCTCGGAGGATGGGGCCTCGTTGCGCTCGGTGGTGGATACCTGCTTTTCGAAAAAGTGTTGAGGCCATATGTGGAAGGTTGGTTTCCCCAGTTGCAGACCAAAGAATCGAAGTCAGCAGTGGAAAAGTCGTTGTAGTGACAACGGTTCGTACGCATTTTCGCAGACAGATATTGCGCTACCTTCAGGTTGGCTTTGCGGGATTCGTCGCCGATATCAGCGTTCTCGCGTTGCTGATCTACGGATTCGATTTCGGCGACACCGACGCGGGCCTGGTGGTGAGTCGGGTGGTGTCATTCCTGGCAGCGATTACAGTGACGTTTCTTCTGAACGCCGGTTATACGTTCGGCGCTTCTGTACGCGAATCTAACTTTACCAGGTACGTGCTGATTCAGAGCCTGGGAGCCACCATCAACGTGGGCAGCTACAGCGTGCTGGTGCTCGTAGGTCCGCTAAACGATGCGCCATTGCTTGCCCTGGTGATTGGTTCGGCGGCGGCCACCACCAGCAACTTTATTCTGGTACGCAGGTTCGTGTACAGCTGACGGAATATAGCGGAAATGCCATTTGTTTTTTGCGAACCCGGTGACCTATAGTGTTCAGCCGGGCTGGTGAACAGCCTTTGGATAGGGAGCGAGGTATGAATATATTTGAAAAACTCAAAGCTAGCGACGTTCTTGCGGCCACGACGGGCTCATCTGGCGAGCCTGGCTTCAAGCCAAGTTCGACGGCTACCTTCAACACACTTACAGGAAGTACGGCAATGATTGGCCCAACCATCAAGATCAAGGGCGATGTTTCGGGCGACGAAGACCTGATAATCGAAGGCACGGTCGACGGTTCGATTGAGCTTTCCGGGCATGACCTCACAGTTGGTCAGTTGGGGCATGTTCAGGCCAACCTGACCGCAAAAACGGTGCGAGTCGAAGGTCAGGTTACCGGGGACATCACCGGGTCGGAAAAGGTGATCGTCTCTAAGTCGGGCCGGGCACAGGGCAACATCGTGGCGCCTCGTGTCACGCTGGAGGATGGTGCGAAGTTCAAAGGCAGCATCGATATGGACCCTGGGATTAACAAACCGGCAACTGATGGTGCACCCAAACGCGAAACGAGCGACTACCGGTCTCAAGCCGTCGAGCCGAAAGGTGCTCAAACCACTTCGTGATGGCCGCTTGAACCGTGTTCTCTCGAACACAGGCAGCGCGCGACAAACCGGTTGCCGAACATCAGGAACTCATCGCAAGCCGCCTGCTGCCGATGCTGTTGGAAGGTATTGAAGAGCATGATCGTCTAGTTGTTCTGGACGTGGGGGCAGGCGTTCAGAGCACTGTCGATTTTTTCGCGCCTTACAACACTCACATCCATTTCGTGGATCTGTACTCAAGCCCGTTGTTGGTTGCCCCGCCCGAAGAGATAGATGCGGAAACTGCACGTCGGCTTTTCGGTGAGTATCTGTGTCTGTCCGAGGTTACCTTTGATGTGTGTCTGTTCTGGGATGCACTGCATCGTGTCGATCTACCGTTGCTGAGTGGATTGAGTCAGGCATTGCGCCCGCACCTCCATCGCGGCACCCGTGGGTATGCCTTTGGTACGTTGTACGGGAACACCCTCGATCATCACAGTTATGGGATCTGCGACTTCGAGCACCTGTCGGCCCGCGCCACCGATATAAAGGGGCGGTATTTCACGCACACGCAAAGGCTGATCGACGAGCACTTTACGAGCTTTACGATCGAGCGCACGACCCTCCTGCGTACAGGTCGCCTGGAGCTCCTGCTTGGGGCCAACTAGTACGCTTCGATAGTGTTCTCGAAAACAAAGCCGCTTTTCGCCATTACCAGACGGTGACGTTCCCCACGCGTATTCGCATTCCAGTCCTCGTAGCCAGCGTCGCCATGCCACATCGCGACGCGCTCACCGCTTTCGGTCTTGCCGATGTGAGTGGAGTACACCTTCACCTCGTTATCGCGAAAGTGTGCGAGCAACGCTGAGGTCGGTTGATAGAGCGACAGGTGGTAGAGCGTCACCCATGTTGGCGGGACGATGTCAATTTCACCGGCGCT
>JAYGEV010000481.1:0-4273 GCA_046582225.1 Pseudomonadales bacterium | reverse complement strand
TCTGGTTCAGCTGAACCAGACATTAACCCCGACGGAAAGTGCTGGCGGGTTAGCTGGAAACCGAACGGTTGCCGAAACGCTTGCGGAATCGCTCGACGCGGCCGCCGGCATCGAGGATCTTTTGCTTACCCGTATAGAAGGGATGGCAGGCAGAACAGACCTCCAGATGAATGTCCCCACTCAGCGTTGAGCGGGTTTCGATGACATTCCCACAACTGCAGGTGGCTTTGATGCCGTTGTATTGGGGATGGATGTCGGGCTTCATCTGATCGTCCCTTGAAAGGCGTTGCTTTCAGAAAAAGGGCGCGCAGTGTAGGCAGATGGGTTATGAATAGCAACTTGGGGGCAGCAATCAAATTGCGCAACACCAGACTCGAAATCAGACGACGCTTTTCTTGAACGAATTCCTCACTGAATCGGCATCAGAAGCGCCAAGCGGCGCCGTCAGGGTTGCGCGGGTGGCCGTGCCCGTGCCCCTGCATCGGCTGTTCGATTACAGCGTTCCGGCTTCGTATCCAATGCCGCCGATCGGCGCCCGGGTCGCCGTCCAGTTCGGTCCACAGAAACTGACCGGGGTCTGCGTCGATCAGAACCCTGAAGACGCCCACGACCGGTTAAAGCCAATACTGAACGTGCTCGATCACGAGCCTGCGCTTCCGGCGGAACTCTATGAGCTTGCGCTATGGCTGGCCGAGTACTATCAGCATCCGCTGGGCGAAGTGCTGGCCAGCGTGTTGCCAATCCAGGCGCGCCGCGGGCGGGACCTTTCCACAGAACATCCCAAGGTGTGGGCGACCACCGGCCGTCACGCCGATCTCACACGCGCTCCGCGCCAGCGTGAACTGCTCGACGCGCTGCGCAGCACTGGCCCCATGACCGAAACCGCCATACGGACAGCCGGTTTCTCCCGCGCATTAATTCGCGCGATGGCGGGCAAAGGCCTGATCGCCATTCACGAGGCGAAACCAGACATTCAGACCGAGGTTTCGGAGCCTCCACTGGCGCTCAATCCCGAACAGAGCACCGTACTTGGCGAGTTGGAATCACTGCCGCCCGGATTTGCTCCTGCGTTGCTCGAAGGCGTGACCGGCAGCGGCAAAACCGAAATCTACCTCAGGTTGATCCAGCGGCTGCGCCTCCAGGGCAAACAGGTTCTGGTGCTGGTCCCCGAGATCGCGCTCACGCCACAGACGGTGGGTCGTTTCGAACGTAGATTTGGTGTCCAGGGTGCAGTTGCCAGCCTGCACTCCAACCTGTCCGATCGAGAGCGCCTGCAAACGTGGTTGAAGTGTCGCAGCGGCGAGGTCAGCGTCCTCATCGGCACCCGTTCTGCCGTACTCGCACCGTTCAAGAACCTGGGCTTGATCGTCGTCGATGAAGAGCACGACGGGTCGTTCAAGCAACAGGACGGGCTGCGATATTCTGCGCGAGATGTGGCGGTAAAACGCGCGCAGACCCTGAAAATCGGTCTGCTGCTCGGAAGCGCGACCCCTTCCCTGGAGAGCCTCAACAACGCTCGCTCAGGGCGCTACCTCCACCTGCATTTGAGGCATCGGGTTCTTGGCGCCACGCTGCCGACATTCCACCTGATCGATATCCGCGGCCAGACGCTGAACGACGGCCTGAGTGATGAACTGGTGCGAACCCTCAAACGCCACCTCGACCAGGGCGGCCAGACGCTGGTGTTTCTCAATCGCCGGGGCTTCGCACCGAGCTACCTCTGCCCGCGCTGCGGCTGGCAGGCGATCTGCCCACATTGTGAGATGCGCATGACCCTCCACCTGTCTCCACAGGCGTTGATCTGCCATCACTGCAACTACCGGCAACGGCTGCCGCACACCTGTCCGGATTGTGCCGGCGAGCACTTGATTGCCGTGGGAGTCGGGACCCAGCGCACCGAAGCCGGGCTCGCTCGGCTGTTCCCCGATATCCCATTGTATCGAATTGACCGCGACACCACGCGCAGCCAGAAACGCATGGAGGCTCAGTTCGAGTCCATTCGCCAGGGTCTGCCGGCAATACTGGTAGGAACCCAGATGCTGGCCAAAGGCCATCACTTTCCAAAAGTAACGCTGGTGGCCGTTATCAACGCCGATGGCGGATTCATGAGCGCAGACTTCCGAGCCCCGGAACGCACCGCGCAACTGATCATCCAGGTTGCAGGGCGAGCTGGGCGAGCCGAAGACCCCGGCGAGGTCTGGATCCAGACCTACCAGCCTGACAGCGCGCTGCTGCGCTCGCTGATGGAGCACGGCTATTCCGGATTCGCCGACCGTGAGCTTGCCGTTCGCCAGAATTCGGGGTTGCCACCCTATCGCCCCATGGCACTGGTGCGGGCAGAAGCGGCGAATCCCGACGCGGCCAATGACTACCTGGCGCAGCTTCGTACCCGGCTCGGCGCGCCGCTTGAAGTGCTGGGACCCGCACCCGCTCCGGTGGTCCGCGTTGCCAATCGCTTCCGTTTTCAGTTGCTGGTGCTGGCAGACGATCGGACTAAGCTGCGTCGCGGGTTGCGGGTGCTGCGTGCTGCCGAACCGGTGGCCGGTGTACGCTGGTCCCTGGACATCGATCCTTACGATACGTTTTAGCCAGCGACTACCCTATCATTGCGCGACCATGTCCAAAGATTTTGCGAACCGTAAATCCAAAGCCGGAACCCGTAAAAGCACTTCGCGCGCCCCGAAACCACGCACGAAGTCTCGCAAAGCGCCGTCACGCACACGCAATCAAAACCAACCCCGCAAAAAGCGGCCTGCAACCGCCCAGTTTCACGGGCCTAGCTTTTCAGGGGGGATCGCGTTGGGTGCGATACTGGTGTTGGCCGGCGCCTACCTGCCAGACGTGTTCCGCGATACGGTAGAAAAAACCCTGTCTTTGAAGCGCGATCAACCTCGCGAGCCCATTCATTTCGAGTTTGGCGCACGATTGCGCAATGCCGAAGTCAGTGCCGACCCGGACGCTTACGCCCGCGACGCAAATCCGGACATGACTTCTGGCATGGAATATCTGATTCAAGCCGCTTCCTTTGCGTCCATGGACGACGCTGAATCCCTGCGCGCGCGGCTGATTCTCATCGGTCTGCCGGTCCGAACGACCGCGGTGCAAGTCGCGAACAAGCCCTGGTATCGGGTAACCGTCGGTCCCTTCCCAAGCCAGACGAACGCAACCCGCGCGATGACGCAGTTGCACGAACTCAACCTTGATGCGTTGCTCATCAAGCGAATGGTCCCCTAAGCGCGCGTCTGAAGGCAGCCAGAGCCCCCCGACACAGGGTCACCACGTTGAAAAGCACGCCCGGCGACCCCACTATGCCCAGTTCGGTAACCTGAATTCACGGGCTGAACGGAAACCTATGGAACATTTTCACGGTACGACCATCGTTAGCGTGCGCAGCGACAGCCAGGTGGCGCTGGGCGGCGACGGACAGGTTTCCCTGGGCCAGACCATCATGAAAGGCAACGCCAGAAAAGTCCGCCGGCTGTACAAGGATTCGGTCCTCGCCGGATTTGCCGGTGGAACCGCAGATGCGTTTACGCTGTTCGAGCGGTTTGAGGCTGCGTTGGAGAAGTATCAGGGCAACCTGACTCGGGCGGCGGTGGAGTTGGCCAAAGACTGGCGCTCCGATCGAGCCCTGCGACGCCTGGAAGCTATGCTGGTGGTGGCCGATACCGAGGGCTCATTTCTCATCAGCGGTACCGGCGACGTCATCGAGCCTGAAGCGGGCGTCATCGCGATCGGTTCCGGCGGACCTTTCGCACAGTCCGCGGCGCGCGCGCTGACAGAAAATACCGAGCTTGACGCACGCACCATTGTCGAAAAATCCCTGGCAATCGCTGCGGACATTTGTGTGTATACCAACCACCACAGAACCATTGAGGTACTTGATCTGTCATGACCCAGATGACACCCCGAGAAATCGTCCACGAGCTGGACAAGCACATCATTGGCCAGGACGACGCCAAACGCTCCGTTGCGATCGCACTGCGTAACCGCTGGCGGCGTATGCAGCTCGATGAGGGGATGCGCGAAGAAGTGGCGCCCAAAAACATTTTGATGATCGGACCCACCGGGGTCGGCAAGACCGAAATCGCCCGTCGCTTGGCCCGGCTCGCAAACGCTCCGTTCATCAAGGTGGAGGCCACCAAGTTCACCGAGGTGGGCTACGTCGGAAGAGACGTGGAATCCATCATTCGTGATCTGGCCGACGTCGCGGTGAAGATGCTGCGCGAAGACCAGATCAGCCGGGTGCAGAACCGCGCCGACGACGAAGCCG
>JAYGEV010000424.1:0-4057 GCA_046582225.1 Pseudomonadales bacterium | reverse complement strand
GAGCGTATCAACGCCATCGCCAACGAACTGGTCGACGATTTCGAAGCAGCAGGCAGCGGCGATCTGGTGCGCCTGTTCACGCACCCACTGCCGGTTATCGTAATCTGTGACCTGCTCGGCGTGCCAAAGCCGGATCGGGCGGAGTTCGTGCAGGGCACCAGGATCTCGGGCCGGCTCATCGATCCCAGCCCGATGACCGCCGAGGAGCTGGCCCAGGCCAACGACAGCACCCTCGAGAGCACACAATACTTCGAAGCACTATGCGACGAACGCCGCCGTAATCCCCAGGACGACCTGATTACCGCACTGGTAGAGAGCGAGACCGAGCACGGCAAGTTGAGCAAGGAAGAACTCACCTCGAACATCGCCCTGCTGTTCGCCGCCGGGCATGAAACCACCGTCAACCTGATGGGCAACGCGCTGCTCGCGCTGTATCGCAGCCGCGACCAGCTGGATCTGTTGCGCTCCGATCTATCGCTGATGCCCAATGCGGTGGAGGAGTTCCTGCGCTACGACAGCTCGGTCCAGCTCACGGCCCGCGACGCAATGGAGGACACGGAGATTCAAGGCATAGCCGTGCCACGAGGAACGGCCGTGCTCACCCTGCTTGCAGCAGCGAACCGCGATCCCGAAGCGTTCGAGGACCCCGACCGTTTCGACATTACCCGGGAACGCACCAAGCCACTCGCATTCGGTGGCGGTATTCATTTGTGTCTGGGCGCGCAGCTTGCACGCATTGAGACTCGAGAAGCATTGAGTGTGCTGCTCGAGCGGCTGCCCGGACTGGAACTTCAGAATCTCGACAACCCGGATTGGAAGCAGACCATCACGCTTCGGGGCGTAAAAAGCCAACCCGCAACCTGGTAGCGCGTCCCCGTAGTTGATTCAGGCGTCTCGCTCCATGACCTGCTCGCCCGCCACGCTTAGCGAGGTGACCTTGTCGATGTCCACCACCACTGCAACGCCATTTTTTTCGGCATCAAATTGCCGTTCGATGGGATGCATCTCAGCAAATATCCGGTTGCGTTCAGCCTCATCGGTGGTCACCCGACCACGGCCTTCGAAGGTGTAGTACACGCGGCTGCCCACGTCCCCATAGATGAACGCGATGTCCGGGCGCGTGGCCAGGGTTTTAATGAGTTCGCCCTCGGGGTTGCGCGCCCAGATGGCCAGCTGATCCGAGCTGTGAACATGGGTGCTGCCGTAAAACGAAATGTGCGGCTTACCACGCACATCCACATACGCCGCGGCGAGGACCTTATGTTCCTCGATGGCTTTGTCCAACCGCTGTTTGATCTCGTCATCAAGCTCGATCATCTAAGGTCCCGCCCGCTCCAGCCAGATGACAAAACCTATCACAAAATCCGCTCTTCGTTCGGCGCTGCCTCAAGTGAGCGGCGCGCGATCATCGACTCGACCTCGGCGACGCTGAAGTGGCCAACGGGCAGCGCGTCCCGCACCATGCGCTGACCGAGTTGCTGACACACCTCGTTGGCCGGCGTCGGCACTCCATAGGTGCGGCCGAGCTGAACGATCTCGCCATTCAGATAATCGGTTTCAATGTTGCGGGTGCCGCGATCGACGCTCTGCCAGGTTGACCCACCAAACCTGGGGTGGCCCGGTAGCTGGACAAATTCGTAGGCCTTACGGCTTCGGGTATCAATCTCGCGAGCATCCGCACAGTCGATTCCGGCCGCTGCGTAACAGGCTTGCGCCTCTGTCTTGAGCACGCGGCCGATGTCTTGAACATCGGCGCGATTTGTCGCCGCTTCCAACCCGTTGGCAAGATTAAAAATGAGCTTCGCATATTTCTTGCGCATGATTCTGGCATCCGGTTCGGCGATGAAACCAGAGGCCGACAGCGCGGCACACAGTTCCACGACGGTATCGTCCAGCCCGTCGGGGAAACGCCCGGCATCCAGAATGCCACTCGTCCCGGCCCCGAAACTCAACACCTCTCCGGGGGACAGATGCTGCGCCGGAAGGTTGATCAGCATTCCGTACACGCGCCTGAAACGTCGCAACGCCATCCGTTCGTTGGCAACCGCGTTCTGGCCACACACAACGGCCACATCACCGGGGTTGGCACTGACCAGATCCTCCAACGCGTTGGTGGTGTGCTGCGACTTCATCGTCAGCAGGACGATGTCATCGGGTTTAAACTCAATCTCCCCCGGGTGCAGCATGGTGGGAATGTCCAGGCTGTGAGACCCTTCCGGAGCTATGAACCGCATGCCATGATTCTGCAGCACCCGGCCATGCTCGCCACGCACAATCAGGACTACGGAAAATCCCTGCAGATGGAGTCTGGCCCCGATCGTACCGCCAACCCCACCCGCGCCATAGATCACAAATCGCATGAGCCAATGCCCTGCTCGTATGAGTTCAGCGAGAGTAGAGAAGCAGCACGCAATGCTCAAATCACAGGGGCAGTTATTCGATCCTGTCAGACCGCGCGTGTGTATCCAGTCGAGTGAGTCGGCGTGCGTGTAGTGGCACAGCGTGAGTGGTTGCTATCGTGAAGGCCTGGACCGTCACTGAAGCATCCAGATTCCCCCCGCGATGACGCCCACGGTGGCCCAGAAGAAGTACGGGCCCAGGTAGGCGATCGCCCGAGCTGCCTTCTCGTTGGACTGAATATAGTCGTGCTCATGCCCGTTCATAGACATCCCCCTTAATGCGGCTCCTGCCTTTCAGCGCCGCCCAGGAGATTCCCGAACGTATCGCGGAATCATCACGAGAGCTTCTATCGAGCTCTTCGCCAAAGCAGCTTGACCAGTTTTACGCCCTAGGGCCCTCGCCGGCAAATTTCTGACCCCAAAAGATGTACTCGCTTTGTAATAATTGGCGCTGGACGGCAGAAAAGTGAAGGAAGTATGGATTCGAAAGGGCTAACACATTGATGTGATTAGCTATTTGCAGCAGGAGTTATCCAACTGCGTTTCACAGGGTTTTATTCCCGGATTTTTTCTGTATATTGAATGGCCTCACTAGCCGGGCTGTATGTATATACAGTGTACTTCTCCTCGGCAGGGCGAACACACGAACATGAGCCCGGCTAGTGAGGCCAACCCTCTCTTTACCGAACCAATCTTCTGAATTTGCGCTGCGTGGCGGCGCCAACCGTTCTCTCACGTTGAGCCAATTGTCGGGTATAACTAGCCGTTGGACGTTTTGTTAAGAATCAGCTGGCGGCCGAATCCCTACCGAGAACGACACAACCAGACGCGCCAAACATACCGCCAACGCCAAGACAAAGAGAAATTTCAGCATCTGCGACCTGGGCGTCGGCTGTGCCACGCATCTGCCGAACACTTTCCTGCAACGCATACATGCCATACATGCCTGAATGCATATATGACAAACCGCCACCATTGGTATTCAACGGCAACACGCCACCGGGCGCAGTGTTGCCTTCAGCGATAAACGCGCCGGCCTCTCCACGCTTGCAGAACCCAAGATCCTCCAGGCCGTAGATCGGCAGGTGCGCAAACGCGTCGTAGATCATCATGTGATCGACGTCACTATGACTGATACCGGCATCCTCCATTGCACGCGGACCGGCAACGCAAAATGCCTTGGAGCTGGTCAGATCCTGCATCTGGCTGATCAGCGGCGTCTCCACACTCTCACCCGTACCCAGTACATGCACCGGCGGCTGGGGGAAATCACCGGCCCGGTCCGAAGTGGTGAGAATCAACGCGCCCCCGCCATCGGTAACCAGGCAACATTCGAGCAGGTGGAACGGGTAGGCGATCATTCGTGAGTCGAGCACATCGTCGATGGTAATCGGCTCACGAAAGCTCGCTCGAGGATTCATGCCCGCCCACTGGCGCTGCACGACGGCGACCGATGCGAGTTGTTCGTGAGTCAATCCGTAATCCTTCATATACCGCAACACCGGGAGCGTGAACGTGGTGGGCGCTCCCATCGTCCCGAAAGGCGCTTCAAACTGGCCAGCCAGCGATGCTCGAGCGAATCCCCTCCCGCCACGACCAACGCCGGACCTGCCACTTTCACCGTGAGTAACCAGGACCGTCTGACAGTGACCGGCAAG
>JAYGEV010000357.1:0-3343 GCA_046582225.1 Pseudomonadales bacterium | reverse complement strand
CCCCTTTTTTTGCGCGCCAGGCATGGCGCTGTTCTGGTTGGCTGTGGTGGCCGGTTGGATGGCTTGGCGGTAAAAGTCCGCTGCTGGCCCGACAAGGGGAACAGCTAGGCGAAGGCAAGGGTGTCCATTGCGAGGTGGAATCTGAAGGAAGCTTAAGGCAAAAACTGACCTGACGAACAGGAATCGCATACGAGGCAGTCGCACGGGATGAGAAGGCAAAAATCCTCGAAATCCGATACTTGTACGGAACGTGGGGCTGTCTATGCGGCGGGTATAAGTGTGAAGGTCGCACGTCTTACCCCGGAGGTCTGAGAATCTGCTGTGTGAGCAGCTACCGGTGCTGAAGGGCGGAACGTGTGACACGGTGAATAGAGTGTGGGGTGATGAGGGCAGAAACGGAATATCCGGCGCGGTGGGCGTGGCCGCTCGCTGCGGCGAGCGGCTCGAAGTGCTTAATCCGGTTCTGCGTGGTTGGGCGGCTTACATTCAAGCTGGCCGGCGGGAATGCTGTGCTCGAGCATCTTCACGATCGACTCAATCCGGTGAGTGTGCTGGATACCGATTGCGGTGTCCGACAATCCAAATTCCACGCAGAACGCCTAATTGTTTCAATGGTCGAAACACTTTGAAATGTGGATGAAATAGGCGCATGGTTCGCCAAATAGGCGGGGCACATTCGCCATGAGTCGAACAGGGTCGGTCATGTCTCACCGGATCTGTCTGAGTGAGTCACAACCAAGTCATTTTTCAAGGGCAACACGATGAAAATACTATTTACAGCCATCGCGTGTTTCTGCGTGATGGGATTGCCGCAATACTCGTTTTCCGAGCAGAGAGAGATCGAGGAGATTATCGTAACCGCGACCAAGCGCGAAGAGTCCATTCAGGACGTGCCGATCGCGGTGAGCGCTTTCAGCGGAGAAGACCTGGCAGCCCGGGGGGTTCAGGATCTGTATGGTCTACAGGAAGTCTCTCCCAGCATCGCGGTTTACAGTTCTAACAGCACCTCCAACGGCGGCACCCTACGAATTCGTGGTGTTGGCACTACGGGTAACAATCCAGGGCTGGAAGCGGCGGTCGGTACCTTCATTGACGGCGTGTATCGTAGTCGTGCGGGACTCGCGTTTTCCGATATGGTTGATATCGAGCGCGTGGAGATTCTCCGCGGTCCCCAGGGCACGCTGTTTGGCAAGAACACGGTGGCTGGTGCGGTAAGCATCATCAGCAAGAAGCCGGAGTTCCTGAATAACTACAGCGTCAACGTTGGCACGGGTAGCTTCGACGCCATCAGTTATGGCGGCATGGCCAACGTGGTGCTGTCAGAAGACCAGCTTGCCGGCCGGATCACCTTTCAAGGCAGCCAGCGTGATGGTTTCTACAAGGATATAGACAGCGGCGATGGCTATGACGACCGTGATCGGTATTCGGTGAAAGGACAGTTGCTGTTTACGCCGAACGACAACGTGGAAGCCCGGTTGATCGTTGACTACACCGACAGAGACGAAACCTGTTGCCCGGCTGCGTTCTATATTGCCGGCCCCACGAGCGCGATTATCGAGGGCCTGGGTGGAGACATCCGGGAATTCAGCGTCGATGGTAAGCAGGAAGTCGGTCTGAACTTCAAGCCTTACGAGGACGTCGAAGACAAGGGTGTTTCATTGGATGTCCTGTGGCACATCAATAAAAACTGGTCCGCTCGATCGGTCACCGCGTATCGTGAGTACAAGGTGAGTCGCGGTCAGGACATCGACTTTACCTCGGCAGATGTGCTGGTTCCTCAAGACAGCCATGAAAGCTTCGAGAACTTCTCCCAGGAATTTCAACTGTTCGGCGGCAACGAGGCGGTCGACTGGTTGTTCGGTGCCTATGTTTACACCGAAGATCTGGTGTCCGACGAAGTGATCGCACTGTCGGTCGACGGACCGGCCTACGTGAGTCAGCTGATTATGGGATTGGGTAACAATGCTCTTGCCCCGTTCTTCGAGGGCGATCCGGCGGGTCGCGGCCTCCCCGCCCAGGGATATGACGCGATCTACGCATCCGATACCAAGGGCTGGTCGGTCTTTACCCACAACACCTGGCACGCAACATCGGTTTTCGATCTCACCCTGGGATTGCGATACTCGTGGGAGGAAAAGGACGCCACCAGTATTATCAACGGTGCGCCCATAGGAGGGACCCCCATAGACGACCCCTTCTGTGCGGCGATCCCGATTGGGAGCCTGTGTGACAACCAGAGCTGGAGCAAGAAAGAAGACGAGAGCGAGCTCACGGGAACGGTCAAGGTAGCGTACCATGTGAACGATGAGGTGAGCGTGTACGCCAGCTATGGCCGGGGCTACAAGGCCGGTGGCTTCAATCTTGACCAGGAAGCGATGGGCAACCGGGATCCGGATACCGGCGAGTTTGTCGACGAGAGCCATTTCGAACCCGAGACCTCCGATGCCTACGAACTCGGCTTGAAAGCGCGGTTTTTCGATCGCACCCTCACCATTAACGCTGCACTGTTCTACACTGACTTCGAGAACTTCCAGCTGAACACGTTCACTGGATTGGGCTTCACGGTTGGCAACGTGAAAGCCGTGCGTACCAAGGGCATCGAGGTCGAGTCCTTCTGGACCGTTGGCGACGGTATTTTTCTGACCGCTGGGGTTACGCTGGCGGATGCCAAGTACGGAAGTAATCTGTCCGAAGGCAACGCGGCGGTAGAGGGTAAGCGACTGACGCAATCGCCGAAGTGGCAGAGTAGTGCGTCACTGTTCGTCGATAAGCCGCTCCCCGGCAGCGACAACCAGCGCTGGACGTTCAGTCTCAACTGGTCGCACATCGGCAAGGTCAACACCGGATCGGATCTGGACCCGGAGAAGGTTCGCTCGGCGTTCGACACGATCAATTCGCAAATCGGTATCGGCACGGCTGACGGTCGATATGCGATCACTTTATGGGGTCGAAACCTGACGGACAAGCGGATGAACACGCTTGTGTTTGACTCCGTATTCCAGGCCGGAAGCTGGCACACGTTCCTGAACCAGCCGCGCATGTGGGGGATCACGGCCAAGTCGAGCTTCTGATCTGGGAGCTGCTCCAATTCAAAGGCCGCATCAAATGATGCGGCCTTTTTTTGGACGAACCACCCGCCAATGCGAGCTGAATATTTGTGCTAGGCTTGCCGGCTTTCCGCGCGTTTGAAACGGATCCCATGATTGAGATGAGGCACGACTGGCGCAAGGATGACGTGGTCGCGCTTTTTGAACTGCCCATCAACGATCTGCTGTTCGACGCGCACAGCGTGCACCGAACCCATCATCAGGCGTGGCGCTCGCATACCCGCTCTCAGGTTGAT
>JAYGEV010000328.1:0-2917 GCA_046582225.1 Pseudomonadales bacterium | reverse complement strand
GGGCTAGTCCACTCGTCGTTGCGCAAAACCAGTCGCGTGTACGCGCTCACGTACCCACGCGACCGCTGGTATGTCCGCGCGATGATTGGTATCGCGGCGTTGTTCCTGAAAATCATTCGCTCCGATTTTCGGCCCTATGTGCATGCTCCGGAATCCATCGAGCGCTGGATAACACAAACCGGTTTCGACAAGCACTACGAGAACCACAACGGGTTCTGGTTGACTCAGGTGTACGTCAAGCCGTAGAGAATCGCCGTGTCTTTACCCGGTGATTCAGTCAAGCTCACCATTCACGATGAAGGGGTCGGAATCTCTGAAGAGAATCTATCGAAGATATTTAATCCGTACTTTACGACCGAGGAGGGTGGCAGCGGGCTCGGCTTGACCACGGTTCACAGCATTATCGTCAAACACCACGGAGCGATAGGCGTTGATTCCGAACTGGGGGTTGGCACAACCTTTACCATCCATCTCCCGGCGATTAACTCGACATCTCAAGATATCGCCAGTTTCAATTCCAACGAGCCAGAACACCGGCAATCTGTATCGGCACACATTCTGGTAGTAGATGACGAAGAAGCAATCAGGCAATTGTCGTCCGACATGCTTAAATCGTTTGGGCATTCCGTCATTACCGCGGGCGATGGGGAAGAGGCCATTGAGAAATACATCGCCGCAGACAAAGGCAATGATCCGTTTGACGTGGTGATCATGGATTTAACGATCCCTGGCGGCATGGGTGGCAAGGAGGCGGTGGAGAAACTTCTGGCCATCGATTCCGAGGCAAGAATAATCGTGTGGAGCGGTTACTCCACCGATCCCATCATGGCCAACTACGTGGAATTTGGCATCAAGGGCCGGATCGTCAAGCCGTTTCAGATGCGCGACCTGGAAAAAGAGATATCGCATGTCCTGGCACTCGGGTGATTTAACTCGCTGGTCGTGCCAACGCGTCGCGTCATTGCGTGTGTCGCAAACCCTTGAGTTCGATCACAGCGCGTCTCGAATCGTACGCCTTCCCAGTTGCGACATATGCACCTCGTCCGGGCCGTCTGCGATGCGACAGTATCGGGCGGTCAGGAAGATATGCGCGATTGGTGTGTCCTGGGTCACCCCCATCCCGCCGTGTGCCTGCATCGCGCGGTCAGTCACTGCCTGACACATGTTCGGCGCGACGACCTTGACCATGGAGATGTAGTCGCGGGCACCCTTGGGACCGAACTTGTCCATTTTGTCGGCAGCCGCGAGCACAAGCAGACGGCACTGCTCGATCTCACAACGCGAACGAGCCACATCGTGTTGAATACTGGTTTTTTCGGAGAGCTTCTCGCCGAAGGCCACCCGCGCATCGACGCGCTGACACATGAGATCCAGGCAACGTTGCGCCATGCCGACAAACATCATCGCGTACTGAAAGCGCCCGGGTCCGAGGCGCCCCTGAGCGATCTCGAATCCGCGGCCTTCTCCAAGGAGCAGGTTCTCGGCCGGTACCCGCACGTTGTCGTAAAGAACCTGTGCATGTCCGCCCGGAGAATGCACGCCGCCAAACGCGCGCAGATATCGCTCGAGGGTAACGCCGGGGGTGTCCTTGGCCACCAGAATCATCGAAAACTGCTGATGGCGGGCGGCGCTCGGGTCGGTCTTTCCCATGACCACGAACACCTTGCACAGTGGATTGAACGCGTTGGATGTGAACCACTTTCGGCCGTTGATCACGTACTCATCTCCATCGCGAACGATGGTGGTTTCGAGGTTCGACGCATCGGAAGACGCGACGGCCGGTTCGGTCATTGAAAAAGCCGAGCGGATTTCGCCGTCAAGCAGAGGCTGTAACCATTGCGCCTGTTGCTCGGGGCTGCCGAAGCGTGCCAGCACCTCCATGTTGCCCCGATCCGGAGCGCTGCAGTTGAACACCTCCTGGGCCCAGGGCACGTGACACATCACTTCCATCAATGGTGCAAATTCAAGGTTGGACAATCCGGGACTGAACTCTTCGTAGTCTTTGGGTAAGAACCAGTTCCAGATCCCGGCAGCCTTGGCTTTGTCCTTCAGGTCTTCAAACCACGGCGGGTATTGCCACGCATTTTCTGGATCTTCAACCCAGTTTCCGTAGTCGAGTTCGCGTGGATAGATGTGCTCGTTCATGAACAGCTCTAATCTGGCGCGCAACGCCAGTACCTTTTCGCTCGGTTCAAAGTCCATGACCAGCCCTCCAAGCAGATTGTATTAAGGTCTCCGAGTCGACAACAATGTCATACAACCAGCGAGGGACCTAGCGATGGCCAACGTAGTGATCGTCGGCGCCGATCGGGGCATTGGTGCCGCGATGGCAAACATCTACCATCGACGCGGCGATACTGTCGCGGCGATCTGTCTCCAAGGCGGTACCGAACTGGATGATGACGTGCGTGTGGTGCCAGACATCGACGTCACTGACGACGCCGCGGTGCAGCAACTCAGCATCGCGTTGACCGATCACCCGATAGGCGTGCTGGTCCACGTCGCCGGCCGCTGGTCATTCGATCAATGGGGAGAATTCGACTACGCGCAGATGCTCGCAGACTACAACCTAAATGCGCTCGGACCCCTTCGTACGATCTGCGCTCTTGAAGACAACCTGCAGAGCGGCGGAAAAGTCGGGATCGTCACCACCCGAATGGCCTCGATCGGTGACAATGGAAGTGGCCATATGTACACCTACCGAACGTCCAAGGCGGCCGCTAACATGCTGGGGGGGGAATCTTTATCACCAGCTCGAACCCAGAGGCGTGCGGGTGATGCTGCTGCATCCCGGAACGGTTGCGACTGCGATGACCAAAGAGGCACCCAACTGGGATGAATTCACTAAGCCGGCCGAGGCTGCCGCGGGTCCGGTAGCGCAGATGGATCGACTGTGCCCGGACACGCCGCCCGAGTT
>JAYGEV010000143.1:0-5249 GCA_046582225.1 Pseudomonadales bacterium | reverse complement strand
GGGAACCGTGCGTTCGCGGATCTTCCGAGCCCGGGAGGCCATCGACACCCGGATACAGCCGTTGTTGAATTTCAAGCGATGAAGCAGCGGCAATCAGCGAACGTGATTAACGCTCTGAAGAGGTAGATAGAGATGTCAGAGAAATTGCGAGAGTCGCTCTCGGCAACAGTCGACGACGAAGCCGACGAGTTCGAATTGCGCCGGGTTCTCGATGAAATGGAGAAGGACGAAGGCCTGCGTGAGACCTGGGAGCGCTATCATCTGATTGGCTCGCACATGCGCGGACTCCTGACACCGCGTTCCGAGGACACCGCCGGGGGCGGTAACATGCGCGAACAGGTCTGGGCTGCCCTGGACCTCGAAGGCTCGGAGCCTGTCAGCGAGATGGCTGAAGTCGAATCGACCGCACCATCCGAAGACTCCGTCAGAGGACCGTGGCTGGGTCGAATTACCGGGCTGGCTGTGGCTGCAACCGTGGCCTTTGTGATCGTTTTCGGCTTCAACGCTATCGATCAGGATGGCGAGGCGGCAACGACGGTTGCTGCTAATGCGATCAAGACTGGAGCACCTGAGCTGGGTCGGATCGAGTTGCAGCAGGAAGCGTCTGCATCGGATCTGCAGCGCGCCAATGCATACTATTTGCACCACGTTCAGCAGCAGGCACTGAATCAACCCAGCGTTGCATCATTCGTGAAACTGGTTACCTACGAACAAAGATGAGTGCCTGGTCGAATCTGTTGAAGATCGGCGCCCTGGGCGTGATCCTGACCGGCGTTGCCGCAGCCGATGAGCCACGAGAGTGGTTGTCCGACATGAACCGGGCTTTCACCGAACTCAGCTACGATGGCATGTTCAGTTACTACGGTGGGGACGATCTGGCGAGCCTGCGAGTGGTGCACATGGTAGTCGATGGCGTGCAGCGCGAGCGATTGATTCACCTCAATGGCGCGCCGCGGGAGATTATTCGTACCGGAGAAGCGGTTGCCTGCATATTGTTGCCTGGTGATGAACTGCTGGAGCTTGAGAGCAGCATTCCATCCGGTCCGTTCGCCCGCGCGTTTGTTCGTCGCTATGACCGTATTTCCAGTTACTACGGACTGTCGCTCAATGGCGAAGACCGCATCGCGGGACGACTGGCCGTGCGAATGGCTGTTTCACCACTGGACGAAGATCGCTTCGGATATCGGCTCTGGCTGGACAAGCAGACGCGAATGCTGCTGCGCTCGGAGCTGATCGATAGCAGTGGCAAGCGTTTGGAAATTTTTCAGTTCAACCAGATCTCTTTTGGCGAGCAGGTGGATGAAAAAGCTCTGGAACCCATGGGTCGGGACGGCTCGCTGGTGTCTCATCTGGTGCTCGCCAGCGAAACCACCGTGCCGGTTCCGCAAGGCCGCAGTCGGTGGCGCGCACAATGGGTGCCTGCCGGTTTCACGATGGCGGCGGCTGACGTCCGACACACTCCGAGAACGCTGAAAACGGTTGACACCATGATGTTTTCCGACGGGTTGGCGGGGTTTTCGGTGTTCATCGAAGACATGCCATCGACTGGCGCGGCGAGCATGGTGTCGCGCCGTGGCGCCACAGTTGCCGTCACGCACCTCGTCGCGGATACGAGTCTGCCGCACCACCTGATAACTCTTGTGGGCGAACTGCCCACGGCCACCGCCCAGCGAATTGCGCGATCAATAGAGCGTCGTTCACAACAATGACGTCTGCCAGTCTGGTTCGCGAGGGCCGAATCCTGGCCCGTAGCGATGCGGTGACGGAGCTAGCGCTAACCACGCCGTGTCAGACCTGCCAGACCCGCTGCCTGGTCGGAGCTCTCGGGCAGCAGCGGTTGCGGATCGCGATCCCCGATGGTTCACGGCCCCGGCCTGGACAGCGGGTTCAAATCGCCGTTTCCAGGTCCGATCTCACGTTCGCGTGCGCTGTGCTCTTCGGTATCCCACTGTTTGCCTGGGTTTGCGGGGGTGTTGTCGGGACTCATTTATGGGGCGAGGGGGGCGGCGAACTCTCCGCGCTGACGATGTTGGTCGGTGCGCTTTCCGGTATTTATGCGAGCCGCTCCTCGTTGCGGCATTGGGGTAAAGTTGAGTTAATCGCGTTGCATGGGACCGACAACGCCATGCAGGCAATGAGTGGTTTGGATTGATCGTTGAATCAGGGTAGGACTCATCACGGTGGATAGTCGAGGCGTAACAGGAATCACGAGATTCATTGGGGCAGTCTGGTGCAGTGTGATCGAGGCAGCGGTTCTGTTGTTGATCGCGGGTGTCGTTGCGGCTGGCGAACTGCCAGACTTCACGGAACTCGTTGAGGCAAACGCGCCTGCCGTGGTCAACATCAGCACGATCCAGCGTCCTGATTCCAGGGCAACCAGGCCGCGTGCTCGCAGCGATGAACTGGATGAGTTTTTCCGCCGTTTTTTTGGGCCGGACGGGCGCAGCTCTCCGCACGTGCGACCTCGTTCGCTGGGCTCGGGGTTCGTAATCTCGCAGGATGGCTATCTGCTGACCAACAACCATGTTGTCGATGGCGCCGATAAAATCCTGGTGCGCTTTAGTGACCGACGTGAGCTCAACGCTGAAGTGGTAGGCGCTGATCCACGATCGGACCTCGCCCTGCTGAAAGTAGACGCCACTAATCTACCGACGGTCAAGCTGGGGAAATCAGCTCGTCTGAAGGTCGGGGAGTGGGTGTTTGCGATTGGTTCGCCGTTCGGTTTTGACTATTCGGTTACGGCCGGAATCGTGAGCGCAAAAGGCCGAAGCCTGCCGACCGAGCAGAACGGAAACTACGTTCCGTTTATTCAGACCGACGTTGCAATCAACCCGGGTAACTCCGGTGGTCCGCTGTTCAATCTCGATGGTGAAGTAGTTGGTATTAACTCGCAGATCTACAGCAACTCCGGCGGTTTCATGGGCGTGTCGTTCGCAATTCCCATCGACGTCGTGATGGAAGTTGTTGCGCAACTCAAGGCCACCGGCCGAGTGTCACGGGGCTGGCTGGGTGTCGTGATCCAGGAGGTCAATCGCGACCTGGCCGAAAGCTTTGGTTTGGAGCGGCCCCATGGCGCGCTGGTTGCCCGGGTGCTCGAGGGTAGTCCGGCCGAAGCCGGGGGGGTTCTCGAGGGTGACGTCATCACCAGTTTCAACGGCGAGGCAATTGACCTTTCCTCGGAACTGCCCCATTTGGTAGGACGCGCGCCTGCCGGCAGCGACGCCGTACTGCAGATCGTCAGAGAGGGCCAGGAGATCAGTTTAACGTTGGCCATCGGCGAGTTGGCCGATCGGCTGGGTAACCCGGTTGTGATTGCAGGAAGTGATGGTGGTTCATCTCGGCTTGGACTTGCGGTGGAAGCAGTGCCTGACGCCGTGCGTGAACGCCTGGGCATCAGCGGTGGGGTACGGGTCGTGGCTGCGACCGGGGCCGCCGAGGAGGCTGGGATTCGTGCCGGCGACGTGATCACTCGCCTGAACAACCGCGAGGTGAACGATTCACAAAGCCTGCAGGCAATCTCCGAAGAACTGCCGTCCGGCCGTTCGGTACCGGTGCTCGTGATTCGCGGCCAGGTGCCAACCTTCCTGCCGCTGCGGGTGCCATAGCCCTCGATTGGCTGCACGTGGCGGGATACGCTACACTCGCGCGCCTCCGCAGATCACCTGGTTCAGCAGGGCTTGAGCGTTCCCGTCATTGACCACATCCGCAATTTTTCAATCATTGCGCACATAGACCACGGCAAGTCCACGCTCGCCGACCGACTTATCCAGCTGTGTGGAGGTTTGTCTGAGCGCGAGATGGAGGCACAGGTTCTGGATTCCATGGATCTGGAGCGCGAACGTGGAATTACCATCAAAGCGCAGAGCGTCACGCTCTATTACCAGGCTCGAGATGGGGTGCGCTACCAGCTGAACTTCATCGATACACCGGGGCATGTAGATTTCAGCTACGAGGTATCGAGGTCATTGGCCGCCTGTGAGGGTGCGCTGTTAGTCGTGGATGCCGCCCAGGGCGTCGAGGCGCAATCCGTAGCGAACTGCTACACCGCAATCGATCAGGGTCTCGAAGTTCTACCTGTGCTGAACAAGATCGATCTGCCCCAGGCGGAGCCTGAAAAAGTGGCGGCCGAAATCGAGGATATCATCGGTCTTTCCACCGACGATGTGTTGTGTGTCAGTGCAAAAACCGGCGAGGGTATCCCGGAATTGCTGGAGCGTCTGGTGGAGCGAATCCCCCCGCCATCGGGTGATCCTGAGCTACCGTTGCAGGCGCTCATTGTTGATTCGTGGTTCGACAACTACCTTGGTATTGTGTCCCTGGTGCGTGTGGTGCAAGGCCAGATGACCAAAGGCGATCGCATCCTGATGAAATCCGTCGGTAAAACACGGGTGGTGGACGAGGTCGGCGGGTTTTCTCCCAAACGAGGCGCGCGCGACAAGTTAACGGCCGGCGAAGTCGGTTATGTGATTGCCGGTATCAAGGACATTCGGGGCGCGCCTGTCGGTGACACAATCGTGAGTGCGGGTGCTCGGGACGTACCTCAGCTTGCTGGTTTCAGTCGCGCCAAACCGCAAGTGTTTGCTGGGTTGTTTCCGGTCAACGCTGAGGATTTTGAAAGCTTTCGGGATGCCCTGGAAAAACTTACCTTAAACGACGCATCGTTGTTTTATGAGCCGGAATCGTCCGAGGCTCTGGGATTCGGATTCCGCTGCGGATTTCTCGGCATGCTGCACATGGAGATCGTGCAGGAGCGACTGGAACGCGAATATGATCTGGAACTGATCAGTTCTGCGCCTACCGTCGTTTACGAAATTGCAACGAAAGACGGGGACGTTGTTCGAATCGACAATCCCTCGCGCTTGCCAGCCAACTACATGGAGATGCGTGAGCCCATTGCCGAGGTGCACATTCTTGTGCCGCAGGAATATGTCGGCGGTGTGATGCGCCTGTGCGTGGAGCGCCGGGGTACGCAGAAAAACATGCAGTTTTCTTCAGGCCAGGTGTCCATGACCTGGGAACTGCCGATGAGCGAAGTGATCATGGACTTTTTTGACCGGTTGAAGTCGGTCAGTCGCGGGTTCGCGTCGCTCGACTATGGGTTTCAGCGCTTCGAAGCGGCAAACCTGGCTAAGCTCGATATACTGATCAACGGCGAACGGGTCGATGCGCTTGCAATGATCGTGCACCGCGATCTGGCACCGGTACGCGGTCGTCAGCTTGCCGAAAAAATGAAGGAACTCATCCCGCGT